>CAZIDQ010000013.1:0-7113 GCA_964538015.1 uncultured Marinosulfonomonas sp. | reverse complement strand
AACAAAAAGGTATCGTCATTCTGGACCATGGGTTTCAACCAGCACAGCCGTGGCGTTTGGGTGAATGGCAACGTTTACAACATCCACCTGTTGATGGGCAAAATCTCGGAACCGGGCAACAGTCCATTCTCGCTGACAGGGCAACCTTCGGCCTGTGGTACCGCCCGCGAGGTCGGCACCTTTACCCACCGTTTGCCTGCCGATCTGGTTGTCAAAAAAGAAGCACACCGCAAATTTGCCGAAAAGGTCTGGAAACTGCCAGAAGGTACAATTCTGGGGGCAAAGTCGGATGAAGGTCCGACCTTGATCCACGCAGTCGCCATGCACCGCGCCCTGAAAGACGGGGTGATGAATTGCTACTGGCAGATGTGTAACAACAACATGCAAGCCGCCGCCAACATGAACGAGGAAAGCTATCCTGGTTGGCGCAATCCAGACAACTTTATCGCGGTATCGGACCCCTACCCAACGGTGTCTGCCATTGCCGCCGATCTGATTTTGCCCACATCTATGTGGGCCGAAAAAGAGGGGGCATACGGCAATGCCGAACGGCGCACCCAGTTCTGGCGTGAACAAGTCAGAGCACCGGGGGATTCGCGTTCGGATCTCTGGCAGATCATGGAGTTTGCCAAATACGTCAATGTAGAAGATGTCTGGCCTGCCGATCTGGTTGCAAAATCGGATTATGCTGGCAAGACCCTTTACGAGGTTCTGTTTACCAACGGACAGGTTGATAAATACGCTTATGATGGCAAAATCCTTGATGATCGCGGCAATGAATATGAAAACCACGAGTCCGAGGACTTTGGCTATTATGTTCAAAAAGGTCTGTTCGAAGAATACCGCATGTTCAACTCGGCGGCTGACATTCCCAAAAAAGGGCATGAATTGGCCGAGTTTGACGCCTACCACAAGGCCCGTGGTCTGCGTTGGCCGGTGATTGATGGCAAGGAAACGCTGTGGCGGTTTCGTGGCGGGTATGATCCGCATGTGGAAGGGGACGAAAACACCGTCCAGTTCTACGGCAAAAAGGACGGGCGGGCGAACATCATCTTTGCACCGTATGAACCAGCTGCCGAAAGCCCCGACGACGAGTTTGATTTGTGGCTCTGCACCGGTCGCGTGCTGGAGCACTGGCACTCAGGGTCGATGACACGTCGGGTTCCCGAGCTTTATCGCGCGGTGCCGGATGCGGTTATCTACATGCACAAAAATGATGCCCGCAAACGCAAACTGCGCGATGGCTCCGAGGTCAAAATCTCGACCCGCCGTGGTGAAATCACCACCCGCGTCGAAACCCGTGGCCGTAACCGCCCGCCTGAAGGTCTGGTTTTCATTCCGTGGTTTGATGCCAGTCGACTGGTCAACAAGCTGACGCTTGATGCCACCGACCCGCTGTCAAAAGAGACGGATTACAAGAAGTGCGCCTGTAAGGTCGAAAAGGTTTAACACGGCGAACCTTTATAAACTGCTGCCCGCCCAATGCGTCTGACATCGCAAGGGCGGGCAGCCCAACCGCTTACCAATTTTCTTACTGAACCCATACCAACCTTATGGGAGCCAACATGACCAACGAGAGCAAAAATCCGGTAAATCCTCTTGCGGCACTTATTGGCCGTCGCAGGATGCTGGCGGATATCGGCAAGACCGCTTGCGGAGTTGCGTTGTTCGGATTTGGTGTCGGGCTATATGCCGACAAATCCGGGGCAATGGCGACAGATGCTATCCGCCCCCCTGGCGCGCTGGACGAGGAGGATTTTCTGGCCGCCTGTACCCGCTGCGGGATTTGTGTGCGCGATTGCCCATATGACATCCTGAAACTGGCCGAGATTGGCGACGAAGTTGCCACCGGCACCCCCTATTTCACCGCCCGCACAAACCCGTGCGAAATGTGCGAAGACATTCCTTGCGTGGTAAACTGCCCGACCGGCGCGCTTGATCCTGCAATGACCGACATCGAAAAATCACGGATGGGCCTTGCGGTGATTGTAGATCAAGAGGCCTGCATCGCCTTTCAGGGTTTGCGCTGCGAAGTGTGTTTCAACGTATGCCCCGTGCAGGGCAAGGCCATCACGCTGGATTATCAAGCCAACCAGCGCACAGGCAAGCACGCATTGTTCATCCCCGTTGTGCATTCCTCGGACTGTACAGGGTGCGGGATATGCGAGAAAGCCTGCATTCTGGAAGAACCGGCCATCAAAATCCTGCCCATGCACATCGCCAAGGGCGAGCTTGGCAAACATTACCGCCTTGGATGGGAAAACAGGGGTGAAAACGGCGAGGCGCTGGTCACACCCGATCTGGAACACCGTTACAACCTGCCCGAAGGTGTCAGTTATGAACATGCCGGGCGCGGGTTGATCGTTGATCCGTCACAGGGCGGCCCGGCAATCACGACACCGGATGCCTCCATGAGTGATACGCCCTTCTCGTCCAACCCGCTCGACACTTTGAGGCGCGGAATAGAGGAGGCTAAATAATGGCGACCCCTATTTATGATCTTGGCAAAGATGCCATTCAGGCCAAAGGGCGCCTTGGTGCTCATAAATGGCTGATCCTGCGCCGGTTTACCCAGCTTGCAATCCTTGCGGTATTTATGATGGGACCTTTGGCCGGATTTTACATCCTGAAGGGTAATCTGGCCTCGAGTCTGGTTTTGGAAACCGTACCGCTAACCGACCCGCTGCTGTTATTACAGATGTTGGCGGCTGGCTTTTTTGGCCTGTCCTCGGCTGCGATTATTGGCGCCGCGATTGTGGCTGTATTCTATTTTATTGTAGGTGGGCGCGCCTATTGTTCGTGGGTTTGTCCGGTGAATATTGTGACGGACGCGGCCCACTGGAGCCGCCGCAAACTTGGCCTGAAAACCAAGGCCGGATTCAAACCCGGCACCCGCTACTGGATACTGGCGCTAACTTTGATTTTGTCCGCTGTTACGGGCACGCTCGCTTATGAAATCATCAATCCGGTATCTATTATCTATCGCGGATTTATTTTTGGCATGGGGCTGGGATGGGTGTTCCTGATTGGTATATTCCTGTTCGACCTTCTGGTTTCCAAACACGGCTGGTGTGGACACCTTTGCCCGATGGGCGCGTTCTATGGTCTGATCGGATCTGCCAGCCTTGTGCGAATTCGCGCTGACGCGCGTGATCGCTGTGATGATTGTATGGAATGCTACGAGGTCTGCCCCGAGCCTCAGGTGTTACCACCAGCCTTAAAGAGTGCCGACAAAAACGGTAGCCCGGTCATTTTGTCCGGCGCCTGCACCAACTGTGGCAACTGCATAGACATCTGTCCGCATAACGTTTTTGCCATTGGTTTACGCACCCGGGAAATAGTCACAACCAAAGACCCCAGTGCGGCGGAACAATCGCCGCCAGTGCAAACGGATTCGGCTTTGAATGCCGATAACAGGAAGAAGAAAGTTTCAATCAACCTTTAGGAGGGTAAAATGAAAACCATGAAGAAAATAGCCTTATCGGCGCTTGCGTTCGGTGTGTTTATCGCGACGCAGCAGGCCGTTACGGCGGACGTTATTTCGCTGCGTGGCGGGCAAGGATTAACAAGTGAATCAACCGATTTCACACGTAAAGATCCGCTTTCGGTAAGCGGCGGTATCGAGCGGACATGGAAGCTTCAGCCACCAAGCATTCCACACAAGATCAACAATGACCGGATAACGCTGAGCGAAAACACCTGTCTTAACTGCCATTCCGCCGAGACCTACAAAGAGGAAAAGGCCCCAAAGATCGGTGATAGCCACTTTATCGATGCAGACGGGACCGTGCATGAGCAAATGAATATGCGGCGGCAGTTCTGTTACCAGTGCCACGTTCAGCAAATGGACGTTAACCCGTTGGTTGACAACGTGTTTGTTGGTGACAAGTAAGCACGTTTGAATCTGCTCGCTAACCGGCGCTCAAATAAGGTGGAAACGGGCAGTTTTGCTCGCTCCCACGCTTGCAGACAATGCATGCGAAACGGTGAGATGCCCGTTCTTGCTTGCTTGAAACTATTAAATAAGAGGACAGTAACATGAGTGGACAGTCAGGCAGGCCAAAGCGCCGTACCATCTTCGGAATTTCTACAATGTTTGTGTTTGGTACCGTGTTTGGTATCTTGTTTTGGGGTGGTTTCAACTGGGGTGTAGAAGCCACCAATACCGAAAAGTTTTGCATTTCGTGCCATGAGATGCGCGACAATGTTTACGAGGAATACACCGAGAGCATCCACTACTATAACCGGTCGGGTGTTCGCGCAGTCTGTACGGACTGCCACGTACCCAAAGAGTGGCTCCCCAAAATGATCCGAAAGGTTCAGGCGTCAAACGAGCTTTATCACAAATTCATGGGAACAATCGACACACCCGAAAAATTCGAGGCCAATCGGTTGCAGCTTGCCAGCAATGTTTGGCGCACAATGAAAAGCACGGATTCCCGGGAATGCCGCAACTGCCATGATGAATTTTCGATGGACTTTGGTGCGCAGGAATCACGCAGTGCCGATTTCCACGAAGAAGGGTTTGATCAAGGCAAAACGTGCATCGACTGCCACCGCGGCATCGCGCACCATCTTCCTAAAGGGGCCAAAGAAGCCTACGATGCGATCGCTGCGGAATACGAGCATTAAGTGTTGTTACGCCGCTGGCCCCCAATACCTGTAATAAGATAATGGGGGCAAAGCGCGGCAGTTTGAAATGGTATGGATAGCCTTGGTTGCTTGCAAACTGGCCAGGGTTTTGCGCAATTTCCTATCTGGCTGCCGCCAGTATAAATTCCCGTTGAAACTCAACAACCCGAGGATAATCCCCTACTTTTCCCGAGTTCAGGAAAGAAATGCAGCTTAGAATCCTGCCTGACTACAGGTCAGCAATCGGGAATCGGGTCATATCGAATTGAACTGCAATACAGCACATCGCCTTTGCGCTGTGTCAGAGTTTCCCAACCGACGGTTTCCGTTATAAATACGACATGGTGAGCGCAGACATTGCCGCGAACTGCATTCTTCACGGGATAATCCCTTTACATACAGTGTCCTTGCAAGCTTTACTGCGTCCAACAAATGATTTTACCAAGGGAGAGACCAATGAAGAAACTACTACTTACATCTGCTGTTCTGGCAGCTGGCCTGAGCGCAAGCAGCGCATTCGCCGAATGTGGCAGCATCAAAATGGCCGAGTTCAACTGGGCTTCTGGCGAACTGATGGCCAATGTTGATAAAATCATCATGGAAGAAGGATACGGCTGCAAAATCGAGCTTGTCGTCGGTGGCACAACTGCGATTTTCGCAGGCATGAACGAAAAAGGCGAGCCACAAGTTGCTGGTGAGCAATGGGTGAATGCGCTACGTGAATTGCTGGACCCCGCACTGGAAGAAGGCCGTTTGGTCGCTGTAAACAAAAGCCCGATTTTGGGCTTGGGTGAAGGTTGGTGGATTCCGCCATACACCGCTAAAGCACACCCGGAGCTGAAAACCGCGCTGGACATCATCGAGCATCCAGAACTGTTCCCTGACTCAGAAGACCCAAGCAAAGGCGCCTTTATCGGGTGTCCTGCCGGCTGGGGCTGTCAAGCTGTGAACAATTCGCTGTTCCGCGCATTTGATATGGAAGCCAAAGGCTGGAAAATCATTGATCCAGGTTCGGCTGCCGGTCTGGACGGATCAATCGCCAAAGCCAACGAGCGCGGCGAGAACTGGTTCGGCTACTACTGGTCGCCAACTTCGATCATCGGCAAATACAACATGCATTCCGTACCATTCGGTGTGGAATACGCTGGTGACGAAAACTGGAACAGCTGTATCACAGTCGAAGATTGCACCGATCCAAAGCAATCGGCCTGGGTGAAATCAGAAGTATTCACACTCGTGACTGCTGAATTTGCCGAAGGGAACGCGGACATCAACGAATACCTGTCCAAGCGCGTTTATCCGGGCGAAGTTATGGGTGCGATGCTGGTTTACATGGCCGACGAGCAAGCCGCTGGCGAAGATGCTGCGGTCGAGTTCCTGCTCAAATATGAAGATATTTGGACAACATGGGTTACACCAGAGGTTGCCGCTAAAGTTAAAGGCGCGCTTTAATCTGAATATGTAATGCGAATTGGGCCCGTCTGTTTTCACAGGCGGGCCTAGTTATTTATAATACAGCAGGGGATGATGATGGGACTGAAAGAGATTTTGCCCGAAGTTATGGCGGAGTTTCCAGAGATGGGACGCGCGGACATTCGGGATTTGAAAAAAGGGATCGACGGGGCGTTCAAGTCCTTTGTGCGTGAATATGGTGAGGCGATCGAGGGGTTCTTCTACCCGCTCAAGATGTTTCTGAGCTGGTTTGACAACCTCATGCTTGCAACGCCATGGCCTTTATTGATCTTGATTTTTGCTGGCCTTGTATGGCTGGGATCACGCAGCTGGGTTATTACAATTGGAACGGTTCTTTCATCATTTCTGATTGGCTATCTGGGCATGTGGGAAGATATGATGCACACGCTAGCACTCATATCAGTGTCTACATTCGTGTGCATTGCGGTTGGTATCCCGATCGGAATTTTGATGGCCAAGTCCGACCGATTGCAATCAATCGTCGTTCCCATACTGGATTTCATGCAGACCATTCCGGCCTTTGTTTACCTTATCCCCGTGCTGATGCTTTTGGGAATTGGTAAAGCACCGGGGCTGATTGCAGTTTGTATTTATGCGATGCCGCCGGTTATTCGTTTGACCGATCTGGGCATCCGTCTGGTAGACAAGGATGTGCTGGAAGCGGCGGACGCGTTTGGCGCTTCGGGTCGCCAGAAAATGTTCTCGGTCCAGCTGCCCTTGGCGTTGCCTAACGTGTTTGCCGGTGTAAACCAGACAATCATGATGGCGCTGGCGATGGTTGTTGTTGCTGCGCTGATCGGTGCGCCCGGGCTTGGATCACAAGTGCTGAAAGCGGTGAACAACCAGTATCTGACATTGGGCATCATGAATGGGTCGGCCATTGTGGCGATTGCCATTGTGTTTGACCGTGTTTCACAACGGTTTGGTAAACGCTTGCAAAGACATACGGAGACGGTTCATGGCTGATAACAGTATCGAGGTTAAAGGCCTTTACAAAATCTTTGGTCC
>CAZIDQ010000012.1:7692-31692 GCA_964538015.1 uncultured Marinosulfonomonas sp. | reverse complement strand
TGGACCATGCCTTGCGCCTGATTGATGCCGTGGTGGGGGCGGTGGATGTGCCGGTGACGCTGAAAACCCGTTTGGGCTGGGATGATGCCAGCCTGAACGCCACGACGCTGGCACAACGCGCCGAAAACGCAGGCATCCAGATGATCACCATCCACGGCCGCACCCGTTGCCAGTTTTACAAAGGCCGCGCTGATTGGGCCGCAATTGCGCCGATCAAACAGGCGGTCAGCATTCCTGTTATTGCTAATGGCGACATCAAAACCAGCGCGGATGCCCGTGCGGCCCTGCAAGCCTCGGGCGCTGATGGCGTGATGGTTGGACGCGGGGCACAGGGTACGCCTTGGCGGCTGGCCGAAATCGCCGCTGAATTATATGGCACACCGCCCCCCGTGATCCCGAGAGGCGCGGCGTTGGTCGATCTGGTGGCCGAACATTACGAGGCGATGATCGACTTTTATGGCGTGAAAATGGGCAACCGCAACGCGCGCAAACATCTGGGCTGGTATATGGACCACACAGGCACCCCGCCTCAGATGCGCAAACGCCTGCTGACCGAAGTTGATCCCGCCACAGTTCTGTCCCTGCTGTCCGAGGCCCTGACAGCTGAAAGGCAAGCGGCATGAGCTTTGCCAGCCTCTGGAACGCGCTGCCAACGCCGGCGCTGCTGATTGATCCGGACAACAGCATCACCGCCGTCAACCCTGCTGCCGAAGGGTTCCTTGTGACCTCGGCCAAATCGCTGAAGGGCAAACAGGTGGGTGATCGCCTGACAATCAACGCCCCCTTGCTGGAATCGCTTCAGCGGGTGCGGCGCACGCATGGGCCGCTGTTTATCAATGATGTTGAGGCCGCCCATCGGGGCCGCAGCCCCCAGCGTTGCAATATCCAGATCACGCCGATGGCGCCGGATGATCCGCGCTTGCTGATGCTGATTATCCCGCGCCAGAACAAGGATGGCGGTGGTGGTCCAGCCTCCAAATCCGCCGCAAAATCCGCCATCGGCATGGCTGAAATGCTGGCCCATGAAATCAAGAACCCTTTAGCTGGCATCACCGGTGCCGCACAGCTTCTCGCGATGAACTTGCCGCCACAAGACCTTGAAATGACAGATCTTATCGTCTCCGAGGCCCGCCGCATCGTCGCCCTGCTGGATCAGGTGGAACAGTTCGGCAACCTGTCGCCGCCCAACCGCCGCGTGGTCAATATCCACGATGTGGTCGATCGCGCCCGCATATCGGCGCAGGTGGGGTTCGCGGCGCATATGAAGATCATCGAGGAATATGACCCCTCCTTGCCCCCCACATGGGCCGACGCGGACCAGTTGATGCAAGTGGTGCTGAATCTGCTGAAAAACGCTGCCCAAGCCGCGCCCAAAGCAGGCGGGGTGATCCGTATCCGCACCGGTTTTGATAACGGCTTGCGCCTGCGTCGCAGTGACGGCAGCGGAGCACCTTTGCCCATTCTGGTGGAGATTATCGACAACGGGCCGGGCCTGCCGCCCGATATTGCCAATGACGTGTTCGACCCGTTTGTGTCGGGTCGTGAAAACGGCACCGGACTGGGGCTGGCGCTGGTGTCGAAAATCATTGCCGAACACGAGGGGTGGATTTCGGTTGAGTCCGAGCCGGGCCACACGGTGTTTCGTATTTCCCTGCCCAAAGCCCCCGCAGAAACACCCGCCGATAAAGGAGCCGAATAGATGGATGGCACAGTATTAATCGCCGACGACGACCGCACAATCCGCACGGTTCTGACGCAGGCCTTCACGCGGGCGGGCTGCAAGGTGCATGCCACATCGTCGCTTGTGACCTTGATGCGCTGGGTCGAGGAAGGCAAAGGCGATCTGGTGATCTCGGATGTGGTGATGCCGGACGGTAACGGCTTGGAAATGCTGCCAAAAATTAGCGAGGCACGGGACGGGTTACCGGTGATCGTGATCTCGGCCCAGAACACCATTATGACGGCGATCAAGGCGACCGAGGCCAAGGCGTTCGACTATCTGCCCAAACCGTTCGATTTGCCCGACCTGATGAAACGCAGTGCGCGGGCCTTGGCGTTGAAGCGGCGGGTGTCCAGCCCGAAAAGCAGCCCAAAGCAGGCCGAAAGCGAATTGCCGCTGGTCGGGCGCACCGGTGTGATGCAGGAAATCTACCGGCTGATTGCAAGGGTGGTAAACGGCGATCTGCCGGTGCTGATCAGCGGCGAAAGCGGCACGGGCAAATCCCTGATTGCCCGCACCATCCACGATTTCAGCGACCGTCGCGCGCTGCCCTTTGTGGTGGTGAATCCGTCTGATTTAACCACACCCGACGGGCTGGACCGGATGTTGGCCCGCGCGGGCACCGGTACGCTGGTGTTTGACGAAGTATCTGATCTGGAATGGAATATTCAGGGGCAGGTGGCCCGCCTTATGGACCGGCTGGGCGACAATTCCCCGCGTATCATGGCCACCACGCAGGCCGATCTGGCCGCCAAGATGGATGCGGGCGATTTCAGGCAGGATTTGTATTACCGACTGAACGGTGTGTCGCTGGCGGTACCGTCCTTGCGTGACAGGGTTGATGACATCCCCCTGTTAAGCGAATTTTTCCTGACCCGCCACACCGACGGTCAGGCACTTCATGTGTTGTCACCGGAGGCGATGAAACTGATGCGCAGCTACAGTTGGCCCGGCAACGTGCGCCAGTTGGAAAACTGTCTGAAACGCCTTGCCGCCACCAGCGGGCAGGCGGAAATCACTCTGGCCGAGGCCGAACAGGCGCTTGGCGGGCAACCGGCGATTGAGCCCGTGATGCAGCGCGGGCAAGGGGACAAGCTGTCAGCCTCGATTGCGCGTCATTTGCAACGGTATTTCGACCTGCACGGCGGGGCCTTGCCGCCCCCCGGCCTGTATCCGCGTATTTTACATGAAATGGAGCGCCCTTTGCTGGAAATCGCGCTAGAGGCCACCGGCGGAAATCAGGCCAAATGTGCGGATCTATTGGGGATCAACCGAAATACCCTGCGAAAGAAGATTACAGACCTCGATATTCGCGTGACACGCCGCCGTAAACTGGTGTAAAAGGGCAACATTAAGCGTGGCCCAATGGCATCAGCCGGTAACGAGGCCACGTAATATGGTGGTTTAGCGGCATTGCACCACACAATCGTGACGCGCAAAGCTGTGTATTAGAGGAAAGCAGGCAACAGGTGTCAGGCCCTGCCAAAAGCACAACTTTGGAAAAGATCAACCGTTTGCGGCGCCGTAGGCGTGTGCAGAACGCGGCGACTCTGGGCCTTGTTTTGCTTGGGCCGGTGCTGGCGATTGCCACTTTTGTGATCCTTGGCCCGCTGGACAAAGGAACCAACGCCCCCAGCCTGCGTCTGATCCTGCTAACGGATTTGGTCTATGTCCTTGTGGTCGCCGCACTGGTGCTGCAACGGGTCGCCAAAATGATTGCCGCGCGCAGGGCGCATTCGGCGGGCTCGCGGCTTCACTTGCGGTTGACCGGCGTGTTTGCGGTTGTCGCGCTGATTCCGACGATTCTGGTGGCGGTGTTTGCGGTTCTAACGGTGAATGTCGGGCTTGAGGGGTGGTTTTCGGATCGTGTTCGGCAGGTTGTCGGCACGTCGCTTGAAGCGGCGCAAGCCTATCAGGACGAACACCGCCGCGATCTAAGCGAAGACGCAACGGCATTGGCAAATTATCTGAATCTGGCCCGCCAATCGGCATTTTTCCTGAATGATGGCGATTTGCGTGAATTGTTGACACAGGGGCAGGCACAAATTCAACGAGGCCTGCGCGAGGCATATGTGATCGATGGCGGTACAAGGTTGCGAGCGCGTGGCGCGCGGTCCTATCTTTTTGATTTCGAAACGCCAAGCACCGAAGATATTGCAAAAGCGGATCAAGGCCAGTTGGTGATCATTCAGGACTGGGACAACAACGAATTTCGCGCCCTGAAAAAACTGGACGCCTATGTCGATCGCTACCTTTATATCTCGCGGGTTGTGGACGGGGATATCCTGAACCTGCTGGATGACACGCAGGAAACGGCGCTGTTATATCAGCAACTGGAAAAAGAACGTGGCAAGCTGCTGTTTGAATTTGGTCTGCTTTATCTTGGCTTTGCGGTGATCCTGATTTTGGCCGCGATCTGGTTTGGTCTGTGGTTTGCCGAACGGCTGTCGCGACCGGTCGGGCGCTTGACGGCGGCGGCACAGCAGGTCGGGACAGGGGATCTGGACGTTCAGGTGATCGAGGAAAGCGGCGATGATGAAATTGCCATGCTGGGGCGCTATTTCAACCGGATGACGAAGCAGTTGAAGGGGCAGCGCGATACCCTGCTGGAAAACACCGGCCAGATTGAGCGCCGCCGCCGACTGTTTGATTCTGTGTTGTCCTCGGTGGCGTCGGGTGTTGTCGGGCTGGACGAAAAAGGGCGCGTGACATTCGTAAACCGGTCTGCCGAACGCTTGCTGGCCCTACCCGAAGAACAAAATGGGGATATCACGGTGGCCGTGCCGGAATTTGGCCCGTTGCTGCAACGGCTGCGTGATCGCAAAACAGAGATCGCGCAGGAAGAAATTAAACTGACCCGCGAAGGCAAGCTGGAAAATCTGCTGGTGCGGATCAGCACGCGGCGCAATGATGCGGGTGATCTGGAGGGGTTTGTGATTGCCTTTGACGATGTCACCGATCTGGTTTCGGCCCAGCGGATGGCGGCATGGGGCGATGTGGCCCGCCGGATCGCGCATGAAATCAAAAACCCGCTAACCCCGATCCAGCTGTCTGCCGAGCGGCTAAAACGCAAGTTTTCTCCCATAGTGGGGGATCAGGCCGAAACGCTGGAACAATACACCGATGTGATCATCCGCCAAACGGGAGATTTACGCCGGATCGTGGACGAGTTTTCAAAATTTGCGCGGATGCCGGAACCGGAATTGCGCACCCATGATCTGGCCAAAATTCTGCGCGATGCGGTGACATTGCAAGAGGCGGCTTTGACGGATGTAAAAATCCATACCGATTTGCCCAAAGGGCCGGTAATGGCCGATCTGGACTCCACCATGATTTCGCAGGCACTGGTGAACCTGATTAAAAACGCAGGCGAAGCCATTGAAAGTCTGCATAAAAAAGGTGCGCCAGATGGTTATGTACCGGAAATACATGTCGATATGCATATCGATAACGGCATGGTGGCAATCGACATATCGGACAATGGAATCGGCCTGCCCGAGGACCGCGCCCGCCTGTTCGAGCCCTATGTGACAACACGCGAGGAAGGCACGGGTCTGGGCCTGCCGATCGTAAAGAAGATAATCGAGGAACATGGCGGCACGCTGGTCTTGCGGGACGCTGAAATTTTTGACGCAAATGCCCGTGCCGGTGCGCGGGCGGAAATACGTTTGCCAGCTAAAATAATGGCTGGTCAAAACGACAACAATGAAGCAGTGCGAGGTATTTGATATGGGTGACATTCTAATTGTCGATGATGAACGCGATATTCGCGAGTTGATCGCGGATATTCTAAAGGACGAAGGCTATACCACCCGTCTGGCGGGAAATTCCGACGATTGCATGAAACAGGTCAACGCCGAACCGCCGGCGCTGATGATCCTTGATATCTGGCTAAAGGACAGCCGGATGGACGGAATCGATATTCTGAAAACCGTAAAACGCGACAACCCCGATATTCCGGTGGTGATCATTTCCGGCCATGGCAATATTGAAATCGCCGTCGCCGCGATCAAGCAAGGGGCATATGATTTCATTGAAAAACCCTTTAATATTGACCAGTTGATGGTGGTTGTGTCCCGCGCGATGGAAACATCGCGACTGCGGCGTGAAAACCTGCAACTGAAACGCGGCGAAACCGGCAGCTGCGAGATGCTGGGAGAAAGCAGCGCCTTCAAAACGCTGAAATCCAATCTGGACAAGGTGACAAATTCCAATGGCCGCGTGATGCTGACCGGACCGGCCGGGGCTGGCAAGGAAGTGGCGGCACGGTATATCCACGCCCAGTCCACCCGTGCGTCGGGGCCGTTTATATCGGTCAATTCGGCCTCGATCGAACCTGATCGCATGGAAGAGGTGCTGTTTGGCAGCGAAACCGCGGATCGGGGGGTGAAACCGGGGTTGCTTGAGCAGGCACACGGCGGGGTTTTGTATTTTGACGAGGTGGCGGATATGCCGCTGGGGACGCAATCTAAAATCCTGCGGGTTCTGGTGGACCAGCAATTCCAGCGCGTGGGCGGTGCCGACAAGGTGCGGGTTGATATGCGGGTGATTTCCAGCACCAACAAGAACCTTGAGACCGAAATTGCCGCCGGTACCTTTCGGCAGGAATTGTTCCACCGGTTGAATGTTGTGCCGATTTTTGTTCCGTCGCTGGAAGAACGCCGCGAGGATATTCCGCTGTTGGCCGAACATTTTATTGCCGAGTTGAACAAATCCCAAGGGTTGCCGCTGCGCAAACTGGCGGAAGAGGCACAAGCCCTGATGCAGACCATGCAGTGGCCCGGAAACGTGCGCCAATTGAAAAACGTGGTGGAACGGGTATTGATTCTGGGATCCGACAGTGGCCCGATCACGGCCAAGGAACTGCCATCACCCGAAGAAACCTCGCAACAAGAGGGACGCGTGGTACTATCGTCGGGTCTGGCCACCTTGCCCCTGCGCGAGGCCCGCGAGATGTTCGAGCGCGAATACCTGATGACCCAGATCAACCGCTTTGGCGGCAACATCAGCCGCACCGCCAGCTTTGTCGGGATGGAGCGATCAGCCCTGCATCGCAAGCTGAAATCGCTGGGGATTGTGACCTCGAGCAAAGGCGGGGCACGGGTGGCGCATGTCGATGATGTGCCACAGGAATAGGGCAGGAATACAACGCTTTCCGGCGTGATAAACGCGGTTCAGATTGACGCCTGACGGTGCATCTGGCATGGATTGGGCCTTACGGTCCAAAAGGGATGTGTGATGAAGGTTATCATTTGCGGCGCAGGGCAGGTAGGGTGGCAGATTGCCCGCCATTTGTCCCGGGAAAACAACGATGTGACAGTCGTCGATAACAACCCCGAACTGGTGCATCGCGCCACCGATACGCTGGATGTGCAGGGGATTGCCGGTTTTGCCAGCTATCCCGACGTGCTGGAACGGGCAGGGGCGCGGGACGCCGATATGATCATCGCCGCCACCTATTCGGACGAAGTAAACATGGTCACCTGTCAGGTGGCCCATTCGGTTTTTGAAATCCCGCGCAAAATTGCCCGCCTGCGGTCGCAAAGCTATCTGACGGCGATCTATTCCGACCTGTATCGCCGCGAACACATGCCGATCGACGTGGTGATCAGCCCCGAACGCGAGGTGGCCGAGGCCGCATTGCAACGTCTGTCTGCCCCCGCCGCGTTTGACACCGAGAGTTTTCTAGACGGGGAATCCGAACTGCTGGGCATCCAGATCGACGAGGATTGTCCAGTGGTCAACACGCCGCTGCGCCAGTTGACCGATCTGTTTTCAACCCTTAGCGCCATTGTGGTCGGTATCCGCCGTGATGGCACCCTGTTTACCCCCGAAGCGGGGGATCAGGTGTTTGTCGGCGATGAAATCTATGTGTTCACCAACGCCGACGATGTGACCCGCACATTGGAAGTGTTTGGCAAAACCAACAAAAAACAGGAACGCATTGTTATTCTGGGTGGCGGTAACGTCGGGCTGGCTGTGGCCGAAGCGTTGGAAAAACGCGCCCACCGTGTCCGCGCCAAAGTGATCGAGAAAGACCGTTCGCGGGCCGAAGTGGCAGCTGATGCGCTGGAAAAAACCATTGTGCTGCATGGCGACGGACTTAGTTCTGAATTGCTGCACGAGGCCGGTATCAGCCGCGCCGATGCAATCCTTTGCGTGACCGACGATGATAAAACCAACATTCTGGCAGCCGTGCGCGCCAAGGCCGAGGGCTGTCCGATGGCGATTTGTCTGGTGAATGATCCCTCGCTTGTGCCCCTGATGAAACCGATGGACATCGACGCCTATATCAACCCGCGCGCCACCACCGTCAGTTCAATCCTGCGCCATATCCGCCACGGCAAGGTGCGTGGTGTCTATTCCATCGGCGATGCCGAGGCCGAGGTGATCGAGGCGCAGGTGATGTCGACCTCGCCCATTGCCGGTCAGAAAATTGCAGATGTGGATTTTCCCGAAGGTGTGCTGGTCGGAGCCATCCGGCAGGATGGCAAAATGGTGCGGCCGCGTGGCGACATTCGCATTGACGAGGGCGATGTGATCGTTCTGTTTGCCATGGCCGAAGATGTGCCCGAGGTGGAGCGGCTGTTGCAGGTCTCCATCGACTTTTTCTAGGGGGCGTTGATGGTTGCACGCCTGTTAAATCTGCCATTGCTGGTGATCCTGATGGGGATCGGGGCAGGGGCGATGTATATTCCGGCGATCTATGCCTATGTCGGTGACGATTTGCGCGTGGCGCGGGTGTTTTTATACGGTGGCACCCTGTTCATGATCCTGACCGCAATGATCGGCATTGCCGCGTCTCCGGGCAAAAGCAGCAACCTTGTGCGCTCGCACCTGTTGGCCCTTCTGGGCGCCTATACGATCCTTCCCATAATGCTGGCCGTCCCGTTTTCCGAAGCCCTGCGCACCACCACATTTCTGAACGCCTATTTTGAAATGGTGTCCTCGCTGACCACCACAGGCGCCACCCTGTTTGAACCCGGTCGCCTGCCTGACGCCTTGCACCTGTGGCGGGCTTTGGTCGGCTGGATGGGTGGTTTTCTGGTCTGGGTGATGGCCATCGCTGTGCTTGCCCCGTTGAATCTGGGCGGGTTCGAGGTGACCGCGCTGGACAAAGGCAACAGCCATTTCAGCCAGATCACCAAAACCGCCAACGCATCCGAACGTCTGGCCCGATATGCCGCGCAACTGTTCCCGATCTATGCGGGGTTAACCATGGTGCTGTGGATCGCATTGCTGATTGCAGGTGATCCATCACTGGTTGCGGTTTGTCACGCCATGTCGACGCTGGCCACCAGCGGTATTTCCCCTGTGGGCGGGGTCAGTTCCACTGGCGGCAGCGGCATCGCCGGCGAGGTGCTGATTTTTGTTTTTCTAACCTTCGCACTGTCGCGCCTGACATTTTTCAGGGATCAGCAGCAGGGTGGTGGCTGGAGATTATTGCCCAAAGACCCCGAATTTCGCATGGGTCTGTTATTGGTGTTGATGTTGCCGGTTCTCTTGTTTCTGCGTCACTGGATGGCGGCCTTCGATGCGGATACGCAAACCGACCTGATGGCAGCTGTACGGGCGTTCTGGGGGGCGATGTTTACAGTGATGTCCTTCCTCACCACCACAGGCTTTGAATCCGCCGACTGGGCCGATGCCCGCAGCTGGTCCGGCCTGCAATCGCCCGGCCTGATTGTGCTGGGCCTTGCCATTGTCGGGGGCGGTGTGGCGACCACGGCGGGCGGGGTAAAACTGATGCGGATGTATGCGCTCTATAAACACGGCACCCGCGAGATCGAGCGCCTGTTGCATCCCTCCAGTGTTGCCGGCTCCGGCGCGCAGGCACGTTACATCCGGCGGTCGGGCGCACAGGTTTCGTGGATATTCTTTATGCTGTTCAATATGTCGGTGGCATTGGTCATGCTGGCCCTTTCACTGACTGGACAATCGTTCGAAAATGCAATGGTTTTCACGGTTTCTGCCCTGTCTACAACCGGCCCGCTGGCCAATATCGCCGCCGAAACGCCGTTGTATTACACCGATCTGGGCGCGGCGGGCAAATCCATCCTTGCCGCTGCGATGGTCTTGGGCCGTCTGGAAACCCTTGCCATTATCGCCCTGCTAAACCCCGCATTGTGGCGCTCCTGAACAACAGTTTGCGCTAATTCATGCTAACGGGCTGATTTTTGGGCTGGAATCTATTGCAAAGCCGCTTCATACTTATACCTGTGTAGAACAGTTAATTGCCCAACAGGGGCAGACCACAATAAAAAGGCGAAAGACCAATGGCTGCCGACAGACAGAATCTGCAAGATGTATTCCTGAATCATGTGCGGAAAACCAAAATTCCGGTAACGATTTTCCTGATCAACGGTGTGAAACTGCAGGGGGTCATCACATGGTTTGACAACTTCTGCGTTCTGTTGCGTCGCGACGGGCAGGCACAGCTGGTTTATAAACACGCGATTTCCACCATCATGCCGGGCGCGCCGATCAACCTGTATGACGGCGAAGAAGAATAAGCGCCGATGGAAATTGATCCCCCGCGCAACACCCGCGCATGGGTTCTGCATCCCGAACTGAAATTCGACAACTCCCGCCGCGATCCGATCGCGGCGCTGGACGAAGCTGTGGCCCTGGCCGAAGCCATGCCGGAAATGGAAATTGTCGGCTCCAACATCATCACCCTGCGTAGCGTGCAGGCTGGTGTGTTGTTTGGCAAAGGCAAGATTGCCGAATTGAAAACCATCTTCGAGGCCGAAGAAATCGAACTGGTGCTGATTGATGGCGCTTTGACGCCGGTGCAACAGCGCAACCTTGAGGAAGAGTGGGGCGTCAAAATTCTGGATCGCACCGGACTTATCCTTGAAATATTTTCTGACCGCGCCCGCACCCGTGAAGGTGTGTTGCAGGTGGAAATGGCCGCGCTGTCCTATCAACGCACCCGTCTGGTGCGCGCCTGGACCCACCTTGAACGTCAACGTGGCGGGCTTGGCTTTGTCGGCGGCCCCGGCGAAACCCAGATCGAGGCCGACCGCCGCGCAATTGACGATGCGATCACCCGCATCAAACGCCAACTATCCAAAGTGGTGAAAACCCGCGAATTGCACCGCGCCTCGCGCAAGAAGGTGCCGTTTCCGGTGGTGGCGCTGGTGGGCTATACCAACGCGGGCAAATCAACCCTGTTTAACCGTCTGACCGGCGCATCGGTGATGGCCAAGGACATGCTGTTTGCCACGCTGGACCCGACTATGCGCTCGGTCGAACTGCCATCGGGGCAGGAGATCATCCTGTCCGACACGGTGGGTTTTATTTCCGAACTGCCAACCGAACTGGTCGCGGCCTTTCGCGCCACGCTCGAAGAAGTGCTGGACGCCGATCTGGTGGTGCATGTGCGCGACATCTCGCATGCCAACACGGTGGAACAGGCCCGCAATGTGGCGACCATTCTGGACCAGCTGGGCGTGGCCGATGATGCGCCGATGATCGAGGTCTGGAACAAGCTGGACTTGCTGCCACCCGAGGAACAGGACGCCATTCAGGAAAAAGCCGCCCGCAAGGACGACAAATTTGCGGTGTCCGCGATTACGGGGCAGGGGATGGAGGACTTGCTGGATGCCATTTCCGCCACCCTGACCGATCCGAAAACCGAACGCGACTTGCTGATCCCCTTTAGCGACGGGCGCAAACGCGCGTGGCTGTTTCAGGAAGGTGTGGTCACAGGCGAGGATCAGACCGAAGAAGGGTTCAAACTGACCGTGCTGTGGACCGCGCGACAGGAAAAGAACTTCCGCGATATGTAGCTCTTCATCTTTGTTCTATAAATATCCCCCGCGCGGCAGCGCATAGAATCTCTTATTCCCCGCCTGCAGGTTCCAGCACCGTAACCCCTGCCGCCGCGGCGCGGGCCAGTTCAGGGTCCAGAGACATCGGAATATATTCCCCACGTCGCCACAATTCACCCAGATTGTCATAGAACCGTGACAGTGGATGCCCCGACTGGCCGGTCGAAATCACAAACACCGAACTGTCCGGATCGGCAAAATCGTATACCCCGCGAAATCCGGCACCATGCACATTGCGAAACGGCTTTACGGTACCGCCACGGGTTAATCCGCGTTGCAGGGTGTTGTCCCCGCCGGATGTGGACTGATGGATATTCACAAACCATTTCAGCACCGGAATTTCCCCCAGTACGGCGTGATCATGGGTGGCCTGATGGGCATCACCCCAACGCAGCGCCTCAAGATTGGTGCTGTAGTTTTCCCCGATCCACAACAGCGCATCATCCAGCGCCATGCGGGCAATGTCGGTGCAGCTCTCGGTGGCGGCGGATTGCAGAATGTCGCACCATGCGCCAGCGCCATTGGTGTTGCGAAACACCCGCTCGATGAACAGCGGTTGAACATGGGTGAATTTGGCCGCCAGTGGCCCCATTTCATCGCGGATCAGACGGTCCTGCAAGGCACGCATCCAGGCCGCATAGATCAGCGGCTCGGGCATGTGTTCGTTCATTTCGCCGTTCCAGTTGGCCAGCAGGTCCAATGCGCGTTGGCGCTGGCGCTCGGGCGTGCCTTCGGGCGCAGCCTCGCCTGTGAACCACAGGTTCGCCGCCACCAGCGGTAACAGGGCGCGGGCGGTGTAACTGACGGTATCCAGCTGCGCCTCGATGAAGCTTTCGCGGGTATGTACCTCGCGGCTTTGCATCAGGCGCTTCCAGCGCAGAACGCGTTGTGTGTCGCCCCAGTAATAACTGACATGGCGCGGGAAAGGGCGGTCGATCATTTTGTTGTTGGTGTTGCCGATGATGCCGCCAACCGGATTCATAAAGGTCGGGTTATCAACATAGGGCATGCGCCCCTGCCAACGGTTGTTCGCGATCCAGCCGGGCGAGGGGATGCGCCCCTGCGTCTGGTGGTTCGGGTTGCGTTTGGGAATCGCACCGACGGTTTTCATCGCCACGCTGTCGCCATCGGCCAGCACAAGGTTCATCGCGGGGGCAATGAAGCCCTTGGCACTGGCCAGCGCCTTGCCAATCGATTTGGCTTGCATCAATCCAAGCACCGCCGAAACGGACGTATCCGCCGGACTAAGTGCGGTCCACGCAACGGTGGTGACATGGCCTGCGGGCGTAATACTGCCCAGATCATAATGGCTACCCGGCAGGACGGGTCCGTTCTCGCTCCATTGCAGCTTCAAGGTCAGGGGGCCTTCGTCCTTGATCCGGATGATGGAATCGCGGGTCAGGAAGGGTTTATAGCCCTCGGGCGTCAGATACTCATCCGGATTATCGGGGTTCAGTTTTTCGATATAGACGTCCTGATCATCGACATAGGCGGCGGTCACCCCCCATCCCAGATAGTCGCTGCGTCCTGTCAGGATCGCCGGCACACCGGGGATGGTGCCACCGATAATGCCGCCCTGCGCCAATTCCAGCCGCGCCAGATACCAGATGGCGGGGGCGGAAAACCCCAGATGCGGGTCGTTGGCCAAAAGGGTGCCACCGGCTGCGGATCGCGATGGGGCGGCGGCCCATGCGTTTGACGCCCCCGCAAAGGCGTGCGGTTTAAACGGTGATAACGGGTCCAGCGGGGTGGGGCCGGTGGCGGCGTAACGGGGGGCGGTTGGGAACAGGCTGCTGTATTTGGGCAGAGCGGCAACAGAGGTGGTGCCCGGTGCATCGGGCAAAATATCCAGCACGCGTTCGGGTGACAGGATCAGGGATGTCTGGGCGCGCAGCACCTCTTGCTCCAGATGGCCCGACATTTGCAGCGCCATCAGTTTGATGATCGCAACAGAATCCGCCGGTTGCCAAGGTGCGATTTCATTGCTGAACAGGAAGAATTCCGGCGCACCACGTCCCAGCGCGCCTTTGTTGATTTCCGTCAGCCACGCATTTACCCCCGCCGAATAGGCCTTTAGCGCCACAAGGGTTTTAGCATCCTGCACCTGAACCGAACGCACCGACAGATTGTAGATATCCAATCGCCGCATCAGCTTGTCGATTTCCAGCGTCCGTCGCCCGAACCGTTCCGACAGCCGCCCCTGTGCGGTGCGCCGCAGCATGGTCATTTGCCACAACCGGTCCTGCGCATGGGCAAATCCAAGCGCATAAAACGCATCACGGTCGTTTTCGGCGAAAATATGCGGCACATCGGCATTATCGCGCACGATTTCCACCTTACCGGAAATCCCTGCCACCTGATGGGTCGCGTCATAGTCGGGCAGGGAGCGCGAGGCGAGGTAATAAACCGTCCCCGCCACCAGCAAGGTCAGCGCGAAAAGTCCGACCAAGATGCGGATAAGCCAGCGGAATATTAATGCCATCAACCTGATTTCCCGGTTTGTATTGATACATGCCCGTTCTTGACGGGGCTTTACCTGACGTTCAATACAGGGTCAGGCATGGCATGACAATTCAAAGGAATGAACAATGGCAAAAGTCGCGTTTTTGGGTCTCGGAGTAATGGGATATCCGATGGCAGGGTATCTGGTGGCCACGGGTCACGAGGTATGCGTTTACAACCGCACCACGGCCAAGGCCGAAAAATGGGCCAAGGAATTTGGCGGCCGGTTTGCCGCCACTCCACGCGAAGCGGCCGAGGGATGTGACTTTGTGATGTCCTGCGTTGGCAATGACGACGATCTGCGCGGGGTTTGTCTGGGCGATGACGGGGCTTTTGCCGGTATGTCGGCGGGCAGCGTGTTTGTTGATCACACCACGGTTTCGGCCAAGGTCACGCGAGAGCTGTATGCAGCAGCCAAAGAACTGGGGATCAGTTTCGTGGATGCGCCGATTTCCGGCGGGCAAGCGGGCGCGGAAAACGGTATCCTGTCGGTAATGTGCGGCGGGGATGCGGACGGTTATGCCCGCGCCGAACCGGTGATCGACGCCTATGCCCGCACCTGCCGCCGTTTGGGCGAAAGCGGCTCGGGGCAGTTGACCAAGATGGTGAACCAGATCTGCATCGCCGGACTGGTGCAAGGGCTGGCCGAGGGGCTGCATTTTGCCGAAAAGGCGGGTCTTGACGGGCGTGCGGTGGTGGATGTGATCAGCGGCGGGGCTGCGGGCAGCTGGCAGATGGCCAACCGTTATGAAACCATGATTGACGATGAATTCGAACATGGCTTTGCCGTGGACTGGATGCGCAAGGATCTGGGGATTTGTCTGGACACGGCAGATGAAAACGGTGCCAGTCTGCCGGTGACGGCACTGGTAGACCAGTTTTACAAGGACGTGCAGAAACTGGGCGGGGCACGGTGGGATACGTCAAGCCTGATCAAACGATTGCGGGCTATGGGGTAGGGTAAAGCGATTTAATATCAATGCGTTACAATGGGTAACGAAAGTAGTAAATAGAACCACTAAACTAGTTTAGTGGTTCTATTGAAAAGCGCGAATTCCCCTATTGAAATCAAAGGGGTATAAAAGCCTATGGAAGGATCCGCGTATACTTGGTGCCTTCCAGCGTGGCGCCAACCATCAGACCGGCCTGACCAAAGATCACAGCCACAACCGGCGCAAGCGCAACAGTGGTTTCTGTGCTGACGTTGCCGCCCTTGTCGTTCACGGCATATTCCAGATCGCCACCGGCGGCCCAACCGGATGAACGGCGGAAATCGGCCAGCGCGTCATCGGTCATGAAGTAAAGCACATGCGAGAACTGCTGTGCGCCGATCTGCAAGCCAAAGCTGGCAGCGGCCGAGGAATAGTAATCAACCGTCACGCCGTTCACTCGCAGCGCACCGCGCCCGTAAGCGCCGCCAAAGCCAAAGCCTGCTTTGGTGATCAGCGGCATGACCAACATACCGACTGCTTTGTTTTCAAGGTCCAGCGTGGCCGGATAACGGTTGTGCATCACGTTCAGCATCGTGTCGACGCGGGCGTCGATTTTGGCGCTGCCGTTGCTGCCGATGCCATTGCCGCACGCGGCTGTGGTCGAGGCCAATGCGCCGGTTACGAAAAGTCGACGGGAAAGTCTGCTCATGGGAAATACCCTTTTTGTTTGTGCCTATATCTGCCTGACTGTGCCGGCCTTATCTGGCCGGTCCTTAGCCAAGTATAAAGGATCACAGCGGGGGTGTCATCCTTTGGTTTTGTCTTTCGGCAGGTCTTTGCGTAGATTTTAGCCGTTTAACGCCTGCGCCACACGTGGCGCAAAATAGGTCAACACCCCGTCACAGCCCGCACGTCGAAACGCCATCAGGCTCTCTAGCATCACCGCATCACCGTCGATCCAGCCGTTTTGCGTTGCCGCCATGATCATCGCGTATTCGCCCGACACCTGATAGGCAAAGGTCGGCACGCCGAATTCGATCTTCACCCTGTGGCAAATATCCAGATAGGGCAGGCCGGGTTTGACCATCACCATATCGGCCCCTTCGGTAAGATCACGTTCCACCAGCCGCATGGCCTCGTCCGAATTGGCGGGGTTCATCTGATAGGTTTTCTTATCGCCCTTCAGCGCACCGGATGCACCAACCGCATCACGGAACGGGCCATAAAAGGCACTGGCGTATTTGGCGGAATAGGACAGGATTGACACATCCTTGTGCCCCTCGGCTTCCAGTGCGGCGCGCATCGCGCCAATCCGCCCGTCCATCATATCGCTTGGCCCCAGAATATCGGCGCCCGCCTCGGCCTGTGCCAGTGCCATTTTCACCAGCGCATCCACGGTTTCGTCATTCAGGATCACGCCATCCCTGACAATCCCGTCATGCCCCTGCGCATTATAAGGGTCCAGCGCGATGTCGGTCATTACGGCCACTTCCGGCACAGCATTCTTAACGGCAGCAATGGCGCGGTTGGACAGGTTATCGGCGCTCCATGCCTCGCGGCAGCAATCGGTTTTCAACGCGGGGTCGGTGTAGGGGAAGATACAGATCGCCGGAATTCCCAAATCGGCGGCCTCGCGCGCCGCGGCCACCAGCAGGTCGATCGACAACCGCTCAACCCCGGGCATCGAGGCCACGGGTTGGCGCACGCCACTGCCTTCAACCACAAACATCGGCCAGATCAGATCATTCACCGACAGGGTGTTTTCCTGACACAGCGCCCGAATGGATGCGGAACGACGGGTGCGCCGAAGGCGCGCGGCGGGGAAGGGGGCGAGGTTTTGACGCATAAATAACTCTTTCGTGTTGCTCCCTTACTGGATACATGGATTTTCCGGCATCTCAAGGGTAGGAATTGGCGCAGGTCGGGGATAGTGTCCGCCAAAACCGCACAAACAAGGAAATAGCCGTGGATTGGTATGAATTGGTATTCGAGGTGATCGACATGCGGTCGTTCTCCAACCTCTGGTACTGGATTGCCCTTGCGGTGGTCTGGTCCACCACCAGCCACTGGGTGCTGGGGGTGCCCTATGACATGGTGCTGCGGGCGCGTCGTCACGGCGGGCAGGCGCAGCAGGATCTGGAAGACATGGTGCGCATTACCACCAATCGGTTCTTGTATATCGCGCAGGTTGCGGGGCCGTTGTTGCTGGCTTTTGTCTGCTTTGTTTTGACGGCGCTGGGGGTGTTGGCGTTTTACTATGATGTTGAAATCGCACAGGCGCTGTTTTTGCTGGCTTTCCCGATGAGCATTGTTGGCGCATTATCCTTTCGCACCTCGGCCAAGCTTGCCGAGGTTTCGGCCGTTGGCGAGGATTTGCGCAAACGTTTGATGCGACACAGGATCGTCACGCAAGGCATTGGTATGTTAGCAATATTTGTAACGGCCATGTTCGGAATGTATCAAAATCTGTCGCTTGGGGCCTTGGGGCAATAAGCGTTAACCACTGGACAAAGCGGTATGGCACAGGCTGATCACATAACCCTTGGCGGGGCGCCCGAAGGGTTTGACGCGCATCTTCTGGCACAGGAATTGCTGCGGGCAAATCGCCCCGTGGTGCATATCGCGCGCGATGACAAACGGCTGGTGGCGATGCAATCGGCCCTGCGGTTTTATGCGCCCGATGCTGTGGTTTTGACCTTCCCGTCATGGGATTGCCTGCCGTTTGACCGCACATCCCCCAACCCCGATGTTTCCGCCGCCCGCATGGCCACGCTGGCCGGTCTGGCCCACGGCATGCCGACACCTTTTATCCTGCTAACCACGCTGAACGCCGCGACCCAGCGGGTTCCGGCCCGCGCGGTGCTGAAACAATCCGCCTTTCGCGCCCGTGTGGGTGATAGGATCGACGAAAAGGCCCTGCGTGCGTTTTTAACACGCATGGGGTTTTCGCAAACCCCGACGGTGATGGAGCCGGGCGATTACGCCGTGCGCGGGGGAATCATCGACATCTACCCGCCATTATCCGCAGGCGGGCAGGGTGGGCCGGTGCGGCTGGATCTGTTTGGCGATGTGCTGGATGGTGCGCGCCACTTTGATCCTGCTACCCAACGCACCACCGAAAAGTTAAGCGAAATCGAGCTGGCGCCGGTATCCGAGATCATTCTGGACGAGGCCGCCGTGATGCGTTTTCGCCAGAACTATCGCATCGAGTTTGGCGCAGCGGGGCTGGATGATCCTTTGTATGAGGCCATTTCTGCAGGGCGTAAACATCAAGGTGCCGAACACTGGCTGCCGTTTTTCCATGAAACGCTGGAAACGCTGTTTGATTACCTGCCCGATGCCTCGATCATGCTGGATGATCAAACCACCGCCGCCCGTCTGGCCCGATGGGAGGCGATCGAGGATCAATACGACACCCGCAAAGCGGCGATGGCGGCGAAAAACCGGATGGATTCGGTTTACAAACCCTGCCCGCCGCAATTGCTCTATCTGAACGATACGGACTGGGGCGCAGTGATGGCGGGCCATCGGGTGATCCAGTTGAACCCGCTTCCGCAAAGCACAGGTCCGGGTGTGCTGGACGCGGGCGGGCGCATCGGGCGTAATTTTGCGCCAGAGCGACAGCAGCAAGACGTTAATCTATTCAATGCCTTGTCGGAGCATATTGATGCCCTGAAATCCAAAGGGCCCGTAGTTGTTGCCAGCTATTCCGAAGGGGCGCGGGAACGTCTTTCGGGCCTGCTTGAGGATGAGGGCCAGATCGGCCTGCGTCAGGTGCGCGATATCCGCGAGGTCAAGGACGGCGTTAACCTTGTGGTCTGGGCGCTGGAACACGGATTCACCGGCAATGATGTGACAGTAATTTCCGAGCAGGACGTGCTGGGCGACCGGCTGATCCGCGCACCCCGCCGCAAACGCCGCGCCGAAAACTTCCTGACCGAAACCCAAGGATTGTCGGTGGGCGATCTGATCGTGCATGTCGACCACGGCGTCGGGGTTTACAAGGGGCTGGAAACCATCACCGCGATGGGCGCGCCGCATGAATGTATCGCGCTGGAATACGCGGGCGGGGACCGGTTGTTCCTGCCGGTGGAAAACATCGAACTACTGTCCAAATTCGGCCATGAAACCGGCCTGCTGGACAAGCTGGGCGGCGGCGCATGGCAGGCAAAAAAGGCCAAACTGAAGGAACGCATCCGCGAGGTGGCAGAAAAACTGATCCGCCTTGCCGCCGAACGCGCCTTGCGAACGGCCACGGTTCTGGAACCCCAGCACCACGCCTGGGAGGCTTTTTCCGCGCGGTTTCCCTATCAGGAAACCGACGACCAACTTTCGGCGATCGAGGATGTTTTAAACGACATGGCCTCGGGTCAGCCGATGGACCGGCTGGTTTGTGGCGATGTTGGGTTTGGCAAAACCGAAGTCGCCATGCGCGCTGCTTTTGTCGCCGCGATGTGCGGGCAACAGGTGGCGGTGATCGCGCCGACCACGCTGTTGGCGCGCCAGCACTATAAATCCTTTGCTGAGCGGTTTCGCGGTTTTCCCATACAAATTGGTCAGTTATCCCGCTTTGTTAGCGCAAAAGAAGCCAATCTGACCCGCGAAGGCATGTCGCGCGGCACAGTCGATATTGTCATCGGCACCCACGCCCTGCTGGCCAAATCCGTGCGCTTTCAAAACCTTGGCCTGTTGGTGATCGACGAGGAACAGCGCTTTGGCGTGTCGCATAAAGAACGGCTAAAGGAAATGCGCAGCGACGTGCATGTGCTGACCCTGACCGCCACACCGATCCCGCGCACCTTGCAGATGTCGCTATCGGGCGTGCGGGACCTAAGCATCATCGGCACCCCGCCGGTGGACCGTCTGGCAATCCGCACTTACGTTAGCGAATTTGACGGCGTCACCCTGCGCGAAGGGCTGTTGCGCGAACATTATCGCGGCGGGCAATCGTTTTACGTGGTGCCCCGGATCAAGGATTTGCCCGAAATCGAGGCGTTCTTGCAGGATCATGTGCCCGAGGTGTCTTACGTTGTTGCCCACGGGCAAATGGCGGCGGGTCAGCTGGATGACCGCATGAACGCCTTTTATGATGGCAAATACGATGTGCTGCTGGCCACCACCATCGTTGAATCCGGTCTGGATATTCCCACCGCCAATACCATGATCGTGCATCGCGCAGATATGTTCGGGCTGGCGCAACTCTACCAGATCAGGGGCCGCGTGGGCCGCAGTAAAACCCGCGCCTATGCCTATATGACCACCAAACCGCGCGTTCCTCTCACGACAACCGCGCAAAAACGCTTGCGGGTGCTGGCCAGTCTGGACAGTCTGGGGGCGGGGTTCACGCTGGCCTCGCAGGATCTGGATATTCGCGGGGCGGGGAACCTTCTGGGCGAAGAACAATCGGGCCAGATGCGCGAAGTTGGCTACGAGCTGTATCAACAGATGCTGGAAGAGGCGATTGGCAAGATCAAATCAGGCGAAATCGGCATGCCGGACGATGGCGGCAAATGGGCGCCGGTAATCAATCTGGGTGTTCCTGTATTGATTCCAGATGCTTACGTGCCCGATCTTGATGTGCGCCTTGGCCTATATCGCCGTCTCTCCGGCCTGCATAGCAAAGTCGAGCTGGAAGGGTTCGCCGCTGAACTGATCGACCGTTTTGGCAAGCTACCCAAAGAGGTGAATTCCCTGCTGCTGGTGGTGCGTATCAAGGCAATGTGCAAACGTGCCGGAATCGCGCGTCTGGATGCGGGGCCGAAAGGGGCGACGATCCAGTTCCATAATGACAAATTTGCCTCGCCCAAAGGCCTGGTCGAATTCATCGAGGACCAGCGCGGGCTGGCCAAGGTGCGTGACAATAAAATCGTGGTGCGCCGCGACTGGACCAAGGCTGCGGACAAGGTGAAGGGTGCCTATGGTATTGCCCGCGATCTGGCGCAAAAACTGGTTGACGAGAAGAAGGCAAAGAAAGCGAAATAGCCTTCATCTTTGTTCCCAAAATATCCCCGCCGGAGGCATAAAAGTTCTTAAGGTTCCCGCCGGATCAATTGCATCAGCAACAGCGCAACAAAAGCACAGCAAAACACCCCGATGGCCAGTGGCAGCGGGGTGCCATCAAAGGCCAGCCCGATGGGAGCGGCGATCATCACCGCCGAAACGGTGAACAATGCGCTGGTGACGGACGCGGCCATGCCTGCCATATGCCCCATCGGCTCCATCGCGATGGCGTTCAGATTGCCAATGGTCATGCCCGCCATGAAAAACACCGAGGTCATCCACAACAAAAAGGCCGCAAAATACAGCGCATCAGGCATCAGCCCCGACCAGACCAGCAGGGCAAAGCCGCCCGACATCAGGATTTGCACCGTCAGGGTCACACGGATGATCCGACGCATTCCTATCCGCACCACGAATGTGGCATTCACCACACTGGCAGTCCCCGCAACCAAAGCAATCCCGCCAAACCACAGCGGGAAATTCGCCCCCTGACCAAAGGTGATATCAAACACCTGCTGGGTGCTGGACAGCATTCCGAACAGCGCCCCGAAAATCATCGTCTGCACCACGATTGTGATGCGCACGGTATGGTTGGACAGAACTTCTTTCACCCCTTCCCACAGTTTGGCGGGCCGAAATTCACGGCGGTTTTCGGGGGACAGCGTTTCGGGTTGGCGCAGGCCAAACCACAGGCTGTTTAGGATGGCAAACACCACAAAGGCCCCGAACAACCCGCGCCAGCCAACCAGCAGGATAAGACCCGCGCCCATGCTGGGGGCAAAGGCGGGCACCAGCGTAAACACCATCATTACAAATGACATCACCTGCGCCATTTGCCGCCCTGAAAACCGGTCGCGGATCACGGCCATGGCCACCACACGCGGACCGGCTGATCCCAGCCCCTGAATGACCCGCGCCGCCAACAGCAGTTCCAGTGACCCCGCCAACATCCCCAGAATGGCGCCGATCATATACAAAACAAAGCCGCCCAACAGCACGCGGCGGCGCCCGAAGGCATCCGACAGCGGGCCGGTGAAAAACGTGCCGATCCCCATGCCTAAAACAAAGCTGGTCAACACCAGTTGCGCGCGGTTGATCGCATCCGGTGTCAGCGCCTTGCCGATCTCCGGCAAGGATGGCAGCATCGCGTCAATCGAAAACGCAATGGTGGCCGATGTCATGCCCATCAGGGCGATGAATTCGCGTTTGCTTAAGGGGGATTGGGGGGTGTTCATTAGGCAGGTCTTTTCAAAAACAGGGTCAGGGCCACGGTGCAGATCAGCAATTCAACCAGAAAGCTCCAGTGCAGCATAAAGGACAACACCCAGTGACTGTAGGAGGCCGGCACGGTTGCGATGCGGAAAAACTCTGTGCTGAAGGGCCAAAGCCACATGATATTGCCAACAAATGTATCCATCAGCAGATGCAGCAGGATGGCGATAAAACACAGAATGGCAGGCCATTGCCAATGCGGTTTTCGCACCGCGATGAAAGGCAGCGTAACGGCGGCGATGATCACCCAGAACCCCGGCGCGTGGGTCCAGTAACGGTGGTGATGCACGCTGCCCCCGTCCACCAGATGAAACCACAGCATATCAAAATCCGGTAGCAGCGACGCCAGCAAAACCACCAGCATCACGTTGCGCTTTACGTTGGCCGTGCGGCCAAGGATATATCCTGCGGGGGCATGGGCAATCAGCATCAGGCTTCGGGGGGCTTTTCATTTTGTAGCTGCTCGTTCACCTCGACAATCACTTGTCCCCACAGGTCCGCCGGTTGCGCACCGGTCAGCACCGATTGGTTGGCAATGATAAAGGTCGGCACACCGCGCACACCGCGTTCGCGGGCCTCGGCATCGCGTTTGCGGGTGTCGTCAATATCGGCATCGGTTTTCAGCAGACGCTCGATCATATCGGCGTCCATGCCCGAGGCATCGGCGATGTTGCACAACACATCGTTTGATCCGATATCGCGCCCCTCGACGAAATAGGCGCGAAACAGGGCCGATACCACGAATGTCTGCACCCCCTCGATCCCCGCCCAATGGATCAGACGATGCGCGTTGATGGTATTGGGCGTGCGTTTGATCGCGGCAAAGTCGATTTCCAGCCCCGCGTCCTCGGCCTTTTGCGCGATTTCGGCGTAGACCTTGATGGCCGCTTCCTTGCCGCCGAATTTCAGTTCCAGATACTCGCGCCGGTCCATACCTGCGGCGGGCATATCGGGGTTTAACTGGAACGGCTGCCATTCGATCATAAAGGGGTGGTCGGGATGCGCGGCCAGTGCGCGGTCCAGATTGGCCTTGCCGATATAGCACCACGGGCAAATCGGATCGGATATGATATCAAGCTTGATCATGTCTGTTTCTCGTATGTTTCGCGCAATTGGCGGCGCAGCAGTTTGCCGTTGGCCCCTTTGGGCAACGAGGCAACCCGAACATAAATGCGGGGGGTTTTGTAACGCGCCAGTCTGTCCTTGGCGTAGTCGATTAATCCGGCCTCGTCCAGAGGGGTGTCGGCGGTGTAAAAAGCGGCGATCACTGTGGTGTCGGCTTTGACGGTGATCTCGACGGCGGCGACCTCGTGGATGGCGGGGTGGGTGGCAAGGGCGTGTTCCACTTCCAGTGGGGACACACGGTAGCCACCGGCGTTCATCATATCGTCACTGCGGCCCAGATAGGTGATTGCACCGTCAGGGGCCATGCTGCAACTGTCGCCGGTCAGGAACCAATCGCCTGTGTATCGGTCATTTGTTTCCGTTTCAGCATCCAGATATCCCAGCATCAAGCCCGGATCATTGCGGTGAACCGCAAGGATGCCTGCGGTATCAAATGGCACCGGTTCACCATCCTGATCCAACACCGCCACGCGCCGGCCCTGTTGTGGATAGCCCGAGGCCCCGTGGGGTGCCGGGTGGTCGGGGCTGCCGGAAATGAAGGTGGAACATTCCGACATACCGTAAGCCTCGAACAGCATTTTGCCGGTGGCATCATTCCAGCGGTTGCGAATGG
>CAZIDQ010000012.1:2626-7592 GCA_964538015.1 uncultured Marinosulfonomonas sp. | reverse complement strand
ATGGTTTCGGGCAGTTTTTCACCGGCGGACAACCCGTGGCGCAGATCGGGCAGGGGCGGCAGCGGGTGTTTCAGCATTTGCCGGTACACACCGGGGGCGGCGGCGAAGATGCTAGCGCGGTGGTGGGCAATCAACGCGGGCAGATCGGCGGCGGTTGTGCCGGCGGCGGGGATCAGGGCGGTTGCGCCGATTGACAGCGGGTCCATCAGGCCAGTGCCCAGCGTGTAGGTCCAGTTGAAGGCGCCCGCGTGCATCATCCGGTCGTGTGCGGTAAGGCCGTACCACCCTTTGAACATCATCCGCCGTGCCCAGATCGCGCGATGCGCATGACACACAGCCCGCGGGATGCCCGAGGTGCCGGAGGTGTAGATGATATAGGCCAGACGGTTTGGATCACCCTCGGCATAGAAGGCGGGGGGCAGGTGGTGGAAGCTGTGCAAATCCTGCGCGGTGATCACGGGGCAAGGTAGGGGGGCGGGCAGGGAGATGCCACTGTCCGCAACGATCAGGGCGGGGTTGATTTCATCGCTGATCGCGGTGATTTCAGGTGTGGTCAATTGCGAGGATGTGGGCACGGGCACCAGTCCTGCGGTGATCGCGGCCAGAAACAGGATCGGAAATTCCACGGTATTGCCAAGGCGCATCAATATGCGGTCGCCGGGTTTTAAACCCTGTTGCAGCAGGCCGGTCGCGGTGCCGCGCACGGCGGATTCAAAGCGGGCATAGGTCCAGTCATCGGTGTGGTCTGTGTGCAGAACCGACAGGGCACATTTGTCGCCCAAAGCAGGGGCAAGCGACAGCACATATTGCGCCAGATTGAAGGGGGCGGGGCAGGGGGCGGGTGCGCCATTATCAAAGATCGAGGTCATGCGCACCTTGCTAGGGGCAGCGTATGTTTTTGGCAAGGGATGCCTGCGGCGCAGGTATTTGGGAAAAGAAGAAGGGGTTAGATTTGGTCTTTGAACAGTTGGGGCAGGATCAGGGACGCGGCGGCGACACCGATCAGTTGCATCACGATGAACATCGGCATGTGTGCTGGGTAAATGCCTGCGAATGTGTCCGAAAGGCTGCGGGCGATGGTCACGGCGGGGTTGGCGAAACTGGTGGACGAGGTGAACCAGTAAGCGCCGGTGATATAGAGCGCAACGAGGGTCGGGACGGTATCTGGTTTGTGTTTGATGCCGCCGAAGATCACGAACAGCAGGCCGAAGGTGGCAAAGATTTCGCTGCTCCAGAGCGGGATGCCGGTGCGGGCGTGGGTCGAGGTTTGCAAGATCGGCAGATCGAACATAATGTGAGTGAACCAGACGCCGAGGATGCCGCCGATGATTTGCACCACCACATAAGGCAGGATTTGCGCGGGCGGGTGTTCGCGGCGCAGGGCAAAGGCCAGGGTGACGGCGGGGTTGAAATGGGCGCCCGATACGGGGCCAAGCGTGGTGATCAGCACATAGAGCATCGCGCCCGTGGCGATGGCGTTGGCCAGCAGGGCAATGCCGTCATTTCCGCCTGACATGTTTTCGGCCATGATGCCGGATCCAACCACGCCAATCAGCAACATCGCGGTGCCGATGAATTCCGCCAATAGTTTTTGTTTCATTCAATCCTGCCCGATATTGTCCAGCGCCGCTTGCAGGGCTGTTTTGTCCATCCCGTCCAGCGGCAGGGCCAGAAGTCGCGCCGCCCGTCGGGACAGGCTATCATAGGCCGCCTGAAACGCCTGTTCACAATCCTGTATGCAATCCGCCGGATCATCAACCCCCCAGTGGGTGCGGATCGGGGCGCCGGGCCACAGCGGGCAGGTTTCGCCAGCGGCGTTACTGCACACGGTGATAACAATATCCATCCGCGGCGCATCCACGCGGGCAAATTCATCCCAGCTTTTGGAGCGCGCGCCGGTAATGTCGTGGCCCAGCCGCTGCAAAAGGGCCAAGGATTGCGGATGCACCGCACCGGCAGGGTGCGATCCGGCAGAATAGGCCGTAACGCGACCACCGCCTGTGTGGTTCAGGATGCTTTCCAGCAGGATCGAGCGGGCCGAGTTTCCAGTGCAAAGAACGAGTATATTCATACCCGCAGCTTAGCCGCAGAATGTATCAGTTTTAAAGCGCGTTATTCACTTTGCGCGCGCCTGCGGAAATATCCCGTCCCATCCCCTCGACTGTTGCACAGGCCGAAAGGGCCAATAAGGTGATTAGAATGATCGTTTTTGTCATGCTCAGTTTTCCTCGTACCACCAGACATCGGGCATAAAGCCGATCCAGTCGCCATACATTGGCAGATTGTCCGCCGGATAATGCAAGAAGCTTTTGTGTGCAATACGCGATGCCCCGTTTGACCAGATCGGAATCACATAGCGACCGGCCGACAGGATCCGGTCGAGCGCGTGGGTGGCGGCGCGAAAATCCTCTTGATCTGCAGAATTCAGCATCGCGTTGATCATCGCCTCGGCCGCGGGTGAATTAAGGCCCACCCAGTTGCGCGTTCCGGGTTGAGTGACACCGTTTGCGCCCCAATACAGCATCTGTTCGTTGCCCGGTGAAAGGGACGCGCCGCGGGTATAATAGGCCATGTCAAAATCATAGCTGTTGGTGCGTTCCTTGTACTGCGCTTTGTCGATCACGGTGACGGTGGGTTGCATCCCCAGACGTTTCAGGGATTCCAGGTACAGATCGACAATCGTGCGCACCTCGGACGAGCCCTGTTTCAGCACAATCTCAAAGGCAAAGGGTTTTCCTTCACTGTTTTGCATCACGCCGTCCTTGATTTCCCAACCGGCCTCGGCCAGCAGGGCCATTGCCTTGCGGATATTTTTGCGGTTGCGTTCCGAGCCGTCGGAAACCGGCAGCGTATACCCTTCGATTGTGTCGGGCAAAAGCTGATCGGCAAATGGTGCCAGCATTTCTGCCACGCGGCCCTCGGCCGGACCAGGTTTCATGCCCAGAATCGAGTTGCCGAAATAGGATGAAATCCTCGATTGCCCATCACCATTCACTGTCTGGCTGATAAATTCGTAATTGAACGCCAAGGTCATTGCCTGACGCACCCGCCAATCGGCGAAAATAGGGTTGCGGGTGTTCATCACCAACCCCTTTAGGCCTGTGGGGCGTTGATGCGGGATTTCGGATTTAACGATCTCGCCGGACTGAATGGCGGGAAAATTATAGAGCGTTTCCCATTTGCCTGCATTGCCTTCGCGCATCACGTCGATTTCGCCCGCCTTGAAGGCCTCGAACAACACGTTGGCGTCGGTGAAAAACTCCATCCGGATTTCGTCAAGGTTATCGGTGCCGCGCCGGAACGGCAAATCATTGCCCCAGTAATCGGGATTGCGTTTCAGGGTCAGGTAACGGCCCGCCTCGAAACTGTCGATCACATAGGGGGCGGTGGCGATCGGCGCCTCAAGCGACGAGGCGGAAAAATCCTTGCCATCCCATTGCGATTTTTTCAGGATCGGGCGCCAACCGATAATCAGCGCCAGTTCGCGGTCTTCAACATTGAAGGTAAAGCGGATTTTACGCTCGCCGGTTTGCTCCATCTTCTCGATCTTTTTCCACGCGCCCAGATAGCGGGGATGGCCTTGGGTGCCCAATGTCTCGTAGGACCACATCACGTCCTCGACTGTGACGGGGCTGCCATCGGAAAAACGGGCCTCGGGGCGCAGGGTGAATTCGGCCCATTCGCGATTCGGCCCAACCTCGAGTGATTCGGCCAAAAGACCGTAAAGCGAGAACGGTTCGTCCCAGTTTCGGCCCATCAGGCTTTCGTATCCCAAAAACCGCAACTGCCACGGAACGCGGCCTTTCAGGATGTGTGGATTGAGGGAATCAAAGCTTCCGACCTCGCCCAGAACAACACGTCCGCCTTTGGGGGCATCCGCATTTGCGTAGGGTAGAGACACAAAATCCTGTGGAAGGGCAGGAGAGCCATACATAGCTATGCCATGCTGCGGTTCGGTATTGGCAATTCCGGTCGAAAGAATCAGGGCGGAGATTGAGGCCACCCAGCCGTTCCGCGCAAAGTTTAACAGTTTCATATCGACATCAATCCTTCATATCCCGTGTTTGATTGCGACTGATGGTAACGAGCATATCTATTCAATTCAAACTTTTAGCTTGGCGGGTGGCGAATGATTGCGTATAAAGTAGTCACTGCTCGATAGGTTTCTTGCCTGTATGAAACCTGCCTCAATAACTTAACGCCAGCTTCGCGCTGGCGTTTTTTTTGTGCTTGGCATTCGGGGGAATAGAAAAGGCCCGCTGGTATAAACAGCGGGCCTTATTGGTAGAGTATGTAAGAAGAGGTTAGAACACGCAGTGCAAAACCGCCTTGGCCAACGAACTGGTGCAGTAGTTGCCAGCCGCTGTCATATGCTCTTTCCCAGTCTGGGCAACAACAGAAAGAAGCCCGCTGTTGTCCAGTTTTTTAGTCATGTTTGGAATGCAGCGATTGCATTACATTGCTTGTATGGCACCGCCGCCTTGTGCGCCACCGCCGCCACCGCCGCCGCCACTATTTGATGCAGCAGCAGCCAGAAAGAGCAGAAGCAAGATCGGAATGATCAAACCACCACCCGAACTGCTGGTTGCAGCCTCAACGACTTCCGGCTCCATCATCGGCTCGACCAGATTTCCTGCGAATGCCTGCGTTGCAGACAGCATTGCTGTTGTGGCTAGTATTAGTTTTTTCATGATTTCCCCCAAAAAATAAATAGGATTTGAACATAATAAACTTAGCTAAAAGTAGTGTTTGACGCAAGGATTGGTGCAAGTATTGCCCATGTCGCGTTTTCGCGCAGCAAATTGGTGCATAAATGGCACGCCCACAATTATATGCGGGTTCCCTTACAGTCAGCGTAACAATTTATACATTTTCCTTTTTTGGAACTTCCAGCGGCAGGCTGGGTTGGTCCGCATCCTTGTCGGTCGGGTAAACCAGACCGGCCGAGATCACCAGTTTCATGGCG
>CAZIDQ010000012.1:0-2526 GCA_964538015.1 uncultured Marinosulfonomonas sp. | reverse complement strand
CGCATCCTTGTCGGTCGGGTAAACCAGACCGGCCGAGATCACCAGTTTCATGGCGTCCCCGACGCTCATATCCAAATCGATCAAATCCGATTGCGGCACGAACAGCAAAAAGCCGGATGTGGGGTTTGGCGTGGTCGGCAGGAATACCGAAATCATTTGTTCGCCCACCGGTATCTTCTGGTTAACTTCACCCTTTGTGGTGGTCGAAATAAACGCCACCGCCCAGATACCTTTGCGCGGGTATTCCACCAGACAGACCTTGTCGAACGACGTATCCGACTGGGCGAACACCGTTTCTGCCAATTGTTTCAAGCCGTTATAGATCGACCGTACCACCGGCATCCGGTCAACCAGATCCTCGCCTAAATTCAGCAGGGATTTCCCCATGATGCCTTTGGTCATCCAGCCGATCAGCACTGTGAAGATCAGGAAAATGATCACCCCGATGCCGCGCAGATCAATACCGATATAGCTTTTGGGGTTAAAGCTCTCGGGGATAAAGGGCAGCACCATGCCGTCGATTTTGCCTGTCACTGCCCAGACCAGCCATAATGTCATGCCAACAGGGGCGACGACCACCAGACCTGTAAAGAAATTATTGCGCAGACCCGCAAGCCAGCGGCGTTTGCGGCGCTCGGGCGGGGGCGGAGTCAGGTTTTTCAGTTTGGGCATGGGAATATGCAGTTCTTTGTTTCAGGCGACTTTAGATACTGGGTAAGCGGTTCACAATGACCTAAGCAGCGTTGCGGGGGAATTCAACGGCAATTTCGGTTGCAAGGGCCGCATTATTCATCACCAGCGCGATATTAGCGGTCAAAGACGCCCCGTCGGTCAGCTCGAAAATGCGTTGCAGCAGGAAGGGGGTGACCGATTTGGCAGTGATTTTCTGCGCCTCGGCCTCGTCCAGCGCTTGCTGGATAATTGGGGCCAGTGTGCTTTGCGGGATTTCATCGGGGGCAGGGATCGGGTTGGCGACCAGTTGGCCACCGGGCAGGCCCAGTTCGCCACGCATGATATGCGCCTTGGCGATGTCGGCGGCTGTGTCCATCCGCAGCGGGCTGGGCAGGCCCGAGGAGCGCGACCAGAAGGCCGGAATATCGTTTTGTTTAAAGGTGATAACCGGCACACCTAATGTTTCCAGCACTTCCAGTGTTTTGGGCACATCCAGAATGGCCTTTGGCCCTGCGGCCACCACGGTGACAGGGGTTTGGGCCAGCTCGTGCAGGTCGGCGGAGATGTCAAATGTGGTTTCCGCCCCGCGATGCACGCCGCCAATACCGCCGGTGGCAAACACGCTGATACCAGCCTGATCGGCGGCGATCATGGTGGCGGCAACGGTGGTTGCGCCGGTGCCGCCGGTGGCCAGACAGGCGGCAATATCGGCGCGCGACAGTTTGGCAACGTCTTTGGCCTGCCCGAGGTTTTCCAACTCGTTCTCCGTCAGCCCGATATGCAACACCCCGTTCAAAACGGCGATTGTGGCCGGAGTCGCGCCGCCACCCCGCACCACGGTTTCCACCTTGCGGGCGGTTTCCACGTTTTGCGGGTAGGGCATGCCGTGGGTGATGATCGTGCTTTCCAGCGCCACAACGGGGGTGCCGTCGGCCAGTGCGGTGGCGACTTCGGGGGAAAACTGCATGGGGATGGTCATAGGGGTGTTTCTCCGGAAACATAGGTGGCGGCGGCGGCAAGCGCGCTATTTAGCGCCTGTTCTGGTGTTTCGCCACGTATTTCGGCGGCGATATGGGCGGCCATGAATGTATCTCCCGCACCGGTGACGCGGGTCACCAGCACTTCGGGCGGGGTTTGGGTGATGACGCGGTCTTTGCGACCAACCGCGGCCATATTGCCGCCGTCCGTCACCAGAATACCATAGGCACCCCGCTCCAGTAGCGTTTGTGCGGCCTGTTCCGAGGTTTCAAAAGTGGTCTGGCACAGCAGCCCAGCTTCCTCGAGGTTGACGTAAAGCGTGGCGTTGGGGTGCAACAGCAAGGGCGCCAGCCGCTCGGCCTTGCCGGGGGATGCTGGGGCGACACGCAGGTCGGCGGCGGTAAAAAGCGGGCTTTTGCTGATGGTTTCCAGCAAGGCCAGTGTCAGGTTTCCGTCCAGCGCGATCACGCCGGTATAGGGGGTTTTCGCGCTGCCAAGTCGGCCATTTTCCAGCGGGCGCAGGATTTTGTTACCCGCCGCTTCCAGCGAATGGGCGTCCGCGATGGCAGCGATCAAACCATTCGCGCCCTCGACCGCCATATAACGGTCGGTCGGCAGATCCTCGGACAGGTAAACGTAGTCGCAATTCATGCCCATGCTTTGACAGGCCGCCAACAGTTCGCGCCCCTCTTCGTCCTTGCCGATGGTGGTCAGCAGGGCAGGGGTTAGACCAAAGCGGCGCAGGGTCATGGCGATGTTCATTGCCACGCCACCGGGCAGGCGGGTGATACGGCCGGGCACGTCCGAACCCATGCGCATATGGCTGGCAGAGCGGCCGATCACGTCCCACAGAACGCTGCCGATGCACAGAATGTC
>CAZIDQ010000011.1:34966-38217 GCA_964538015.1 uncultured Marinosulfonomonas sp. | reverse complement strand
GTGCGACCCCCTGATTCGTAGTCAGGTACTCTATCCAGCTGAGCTACGGGTGCATAACCAGTGCGGATTTAGCGACCCTTGCCGCGGTTTGCAAGCGCTATTCACACCGAAAGTGTATCTAAATCGATTTCGCCCTTGGGCAGGCAGATTTCAAACTCGGTTCCGGTTCCATCCGTGCGTTTCAGATCCAGTCGCCCACCGTGCCCGCGCACCAGTTCAGCGGCAATCGACAGGCCCAGCCCCGAGCCACCCTTGCGCACCCCGCCCTGAAACGGTGTGAACAGATGTTCGCGCGCCTTTGGCGGAAGGCCCGGGCCAGTGTCAATGATGGTGATAATCCAGTTGTCCTCGTCCTCGCGGGCGCGGATGTTAATTTCGCCTCCCTTACCCGTCGCTACAATCGCTTGGCGTGCATTGCGCACGATATTGGAAACCACACGATAAAGCTGTTCAGGGTCCGCCCGCAGCGTCAATCCTGCCGGTATATCTTCGCTATAGCTGATGTCGCTGTCACCGGCTGCCAGCCGTTCACCGTCGATCACTTCGTTCACAATGCCGACCAGCGGCACGCGGGTTAGTGCTGGGGCAGATTCCTCGGCTTTGCCAAAGGCCAGCGTGCTTTCGCACAGGTTCACGGCGCGCGACATCGAGGCCACCAGTTTGGGCGCCGCACGTTGCACCATCGGGTCGTTGCTGCCTTCCATCCGGTCGACAAACAATTGCGTCGTGGTCAGGATATTGCGCAGATCGTGGCTGATCTTGGCCACCGCACCGCCCATCTGGGCCAGGTGTTCTTTTTGCTTTAGCGATCCGGTTAGCTGTGTCTGCATGGACTGTAGCGCCTCTTCGGCCTCGCGCAGCTCCAACACACTTGCGTTTGGTTCTATAATGCGGCGGGCATCCTCGGGGGCTTCGGCGTAGGATTTAATGTGCCGCACCACGCGGTGGATCGGTTTTAACAGGAACCCGCGCACCGCCAAAAACAGCATCACTGCAGTGATCACCGAAATCACTGCCGACAGCAGCAAAATCCGCAGACCATAATCCACCATCGCATCGCGCAGCGGCATTGTTGGCATGGTCACTTCGATCAACAGCCCTGCCCCGCGCACAGGTTCGCCGATCACGCGAATGACGCGGTCCTCGGTATCCAGCAAACGCAGCACGGCATCACGGATCAATTCGTACGGGGTGGCGGTGCGCAGATCGTAGGTTTCGGAGATCATAGCCGGTAGGGGGGATGATAACATCAGTTGTCGCATCTCATCGCGGCGAAGCACCACATTATACACGCCCGCATTTTTCAACAATTCGCCTTCCAGATCATTGTCGATCATATCATCCGCCAGTAGCGCCAGCGCCGCGATCTGCGATTTCTCAAGGCGCAGCAGCAGGTAATCTTCGCGGAACCGCGCAACGGAGGGAACAAAGATCAGAACCTCGGCCAGCATGACGAACACTGTCGTCAGCACCAGAAACCGGCCAGAGAGCGAATTCATAAACATATCAACCCTTTCGATGCCCGATCATGGCAGGAACCGCTGCACAAAGCCAACCACGCGTTTGACGTTGGCATTTTCAAACAGTCTGGGTGTAAAATAGGCACCCGCCGCGCGTTTGTTAACCTCGTTCACCGTGGGATAGGGCAAAACCGTCGCGGCGATCTGGCCCATCTTCAGGTTATTGGCCAGCGCCATCGCCCAGAACCCGATCAGTTCGCCCGCTGACGGGCCCGCAATCGAGACCCCCACAGGCCGCCCCTTGGCCACCATCAGTTTGATCAACCCCTTGGCTTTGCCCTCGGCAATCAGACGGTCATTGCCCGCGAAATCGAACCGGATCACTTCCAGCTTGCCGCCGTGTTGTTCGCGCGCTTGCGCTTCGGTCAGGCCGACCTGTGCCAGTTCGGGGTCAGTGTAGGTGGCCCAGGGGATATGTACGGTTTTGGCCTTGGAGGGCAGGCCGAACAGCATGGATTTGATCACCACACCGGCGTGGTATCCGGCCACATGGGTGAATTGCAGCCCGCCGGCCACATCGCCGACCGCATAGATCCGCCGGTTGGTGCTGCGCAGGTTGGCGCCCACTTTGACGCTTGTGCGATCATGCTCAACGCCTGCCACGTCCAGATTCAGCCGATCAATATTCGGTTTGCGCCCGACCGCCATCAACAGATGGCTGCCCTTGAACACCCGTCCGTCCTGCGCCTCGATTTCAATCGCACCCTTCTTGCCGCGGATTTCCTTGGCCATGGCATCCTCGGCGATCTCGATCCCCTCGGCCCGCAGATTATCCAGCACAATCGCCGCCAGTTCCGGATCGTCCTTGCCCAGCGCCTTCATGCCTTCGATCACAGTCACTTCGCACCCCAACCGCCGGTGCGCCTGCGCCATTTCCATGCCGATGGGGCCACCGCCGACAATCAGCAGGTGTTTGGGTTTGGTGCGGTTCTCGAAAATCGTTTCGTTGGTGTCATAGGGCACCTTATCCAGCCCCGGAATTGGCGGCACAAAGGGGGACGAGCCGGTGGCAATCACAAACCGGCGCGCGGCAATCACAGTATCGCCCGCCTGCACCTCTGTCGGAGAAATGAAGCTGCCGTATTCGGTGATGACCTGCACCCCCAACCCCTCGAACCGCTCGACGCTGTCGTGCGGGGCTATGGTGTCAATCGCGCGTTGCACATGGTCCTTGGCCTTGCCGAATGCCAGCCCCATCTTGCCCGCCGCCAGCAACGCCTTTGAGGGCACGCAGCCGTAGTTCAGGCAATCGCCGCCCATCTTGTGCCCTTCCAACAGCACCACTTTGGCACCCATCTGCACCGCACCGGCGGCAATCGACAACCCGCCTGATCCTGCACCGATGATGCAGATGTCTGTTTTGATCTTGTTCATGGAAATGTCCTATTTTTTAAACAGTTTCAGCAGCATCGGCAGCGCGGCCAGCGCACATAGGCCAAGGATGGGGAACAGTATTTGAGGCTCGAATATAATGCCAAGGTTCGGGGTTTCGCCACGGGCGAACACATCGCCAAGGCCAGCGCCGACCGATGTATAAACCACCGCGCCCGGAATGATTCCCAAAAAGGTAGAAATCACGAAACGATGCAGTGGCACACCCACCATCGCCGGCACCAGATTGGCAACAAAGAACGGCACAGCAGGCACCAAACGGATCAAAAACAGCATCGACCACTGGTTTTCATCAATCCCGTCCTTGATTTTCTTTACCGCCCCGTCGGACGCTTCCAT
>CAZIDQ010000011.1:0-34866 GCA_964538015.1 uncultured Marinosulfonomonas sp. | reverse complement strand
CGCCTCGCGGTTGTCGCGCAGCGCCTCGAACGACAGGTAGTCACGTAGGGTAAACGCCCCGACCACCGCCGCCGTGAATATCGCGATCAGCGGCAGATATCGCACCAGCCCGCTTTTCTGTGTCTCCGTCATGTCGCTCATCTTGCCTTTGTCCGTTATTGTGCCCCGTCCAGACAACATGCCGGTGATTGGTGCGCAGGCATACCCCGATCACGCCGCCTTGATCGCAGGTGATGGGATGTTTCACTTTGAACAGGGGTTCGGGGCGGTTTTGAAACATATCAACCGGCAATTTCCCCCAAATGTTGCACTTTTGGCGCGAATGATGAATTGACTTACCCAGATCAAGCGCCTAAATCACGGGCTTCGAATACATATGACCTACGAATCCTTTTCGGGTGCAGGTCCAAACCAGACGGAGACGGGCGATGAAACGCACATTCCAACCATCGAACTTGGTTCGCAAACACCGCCACGGCTTTCGTGCGCGTATGGCCACCAAAGCAGGCCGCAAGATTCTGAACGCACGCCGTGCCAAAGGTCGTGCCAAACTCAGCGCTTAATACCCGCTGCTATCAGGTGAAAAGATATGACACCGCCGGAGGCACCCGTGACAGGCAATACGCCAGAGGTCACGAGCGGGCCACCGGCGGTTTTCGCATGTCCGGTGACATTGACCAAACGCGCCGATTTCCTGCGGGCCGCGCGGGCCAAACGGCAGGCAACCAAAGGGTTGATCCTGCAAGCCCGCAAACGCGCCCATGACGAGGGCGACGCCGATCTGGTCCGCGTTGGCTATACCTGTTCCAAAAAGGTGGGCAATGCGGTGAAGCGCAACCGCGCCAAACGCCGCCTGCGCACCATCACGCGCGAGGTGATCTGCGCCAAGGGGCAACCCGGCTGGGACTATGTGCTGATCGGCCGCGCTGGGGCGACGGTGGACCGTCCCTATATTGATCTGGTAGGCGATCTGGCCTATGCGCTGAAAGTAATCCACGGGAAACGCAAATGACTCCGCTTGCCCATATCGTTGCCGTTCCGGTGCGCCTGTACCGGCTGCTGTTTTCGCCATGGGTCGGCAATTCCTGCCGCTATCAACCCACCTGCAGCGCCTATGCCATGGAAGCGCTGGAAAAGCACGGCGCAATCAAAGGCAGCTGGATGGCCGCCAAACGCATTGGCCGTTGCAACCCGTGGGGCGGCTGCGGTTATGATCCGGTCAAAGGCACAGACCACAACCACGACTGCTCTGACCACTAACGCGGATCAAGCGCTAGATTACCCCGATCCGTTGGCACCCGCGTCGGGATATCATTGCGGTCGATCGCACCTTGAATGGTGTAATGCACATCCTGCATCAGTTTGTCGTCGAAGAAGTACCAAGTGTGCGCCGCATTCGAAACCACGCCCTCGAAATTCCCCTTATTCTTTTTGTAATATGGCCCGCAGCACACATTCACCGCCTTTTCCGGCATATGCGATGGCAGTCCGATCCGCCCGACCCGCGGCGAAACCCCGACCCGTTTTACATTCGACAGGGTCAGCACATCATCATACGGGTTGTAGTAATTCGTCATCCGTACGCAATGCCGATACAGCGACGATGATTTCGAATTCCCCTGCGTCATCGAACTGGCCGATATGTCGCCCGACATCATCATCAGCTGGCTGACCGACCAGCTTCGCGCGGCGACGGCAGGACGGTCATCGGCATCGTCAAAGGCCTCGCGCACCACATAACAGCCCATCGAATGAGCCAACACATGCAGATTGATCCGGCAATCGGGGCGTTGCAGGGCCGCAAAGCTCTTGATCCCGTCCTCGACCAGTTTGAACGCGGTCATTTTCGCATCTGTCCGGTCTTCAAGATAATTCAGCGCCGAATCCTGACTGGGCCAGTCAAAACTGATCACGATGCCCTTGAACCCGTGCTTCTCCAGCCCCTTGCGGATCTTGCGGTGCCGTTCCAGCATCGAGCGCTGTGACTGATTGAACCCGTGGACATAAATCACGATGTCCCCGACATCCACGCCCGCCACATTTCCGGATTTCGCATTCGCGATCACCGCCTGCACCCAGTCGGTTTTGGTGATCTTTTGCGACGGTGATACCGTATTCACATTCTCGGGAATCGCCAGAAATCGCGAGGGCCCCGGCTCTCCCCCAAATTTACCGTTTTTTAAATTTCGTGTACAAAAAACATAATCCATAAGTATTTCTCCAAAAAAATGAAGAAACCCACCTCAATCCGGCGAATATAGCATAATTCCCCTTTCCCCACACAGTCAGGTTTTGCATACCCCTGCCATGCTTGATGACAATGACGACATCCACCCGCTGTTCCACGGCGCGCCCTCGACCACCGAGTTCAAGAAACTGCGCAAGCGCATCGTGCGCCATACCCGCGAGGCAATTGAGCAATACGGCATGATCGAGCGCGGTGCGCGTTGGCTGGTCTGCCTATCCGGCGGCAAGGACAGCTATACCCTGCTGGCGGTTCTGTACGAGTTGAAATGGCGTGGTTTGCTGCCCGTTGAACTGATCGCCTGCAATCTGGATCAGGGGCAACCGAATTTTCCGGCAACCGTGATCCCCGAGTTTCTGGAACGCATGGAGGTCCCCCACCGGATCGAATACGAGGACACCTATTCCATCGTCACCGACAAAATTCCCGAGGGGCGCACATTTTGTTCGCTCTGTTCACGCCTGCGCCGTGGCAACCTCTATCGTATCGCCCGCGAGGAAGGCTGTTCCGCCATCGTGCTGGGGCATCACCGTGACGACATTCTGGAAACCTTTTTCATGAACCTGTTTCACGGCGGACGGCTGGCCACGATGCCGCCTAAACTGCTAAACGAGGCTGGCGATCTGTTCGTCTATCGCCCCCTTGCCCATGTCGCCGAGGCCGATTGCGAGAAGTTCGCCAAAGCCATGAACTATCCGATCATCCCCTGCGATCTGTGCGGCTCGCAAGATGGATTGCAACGCCAACAGGTCAAAGCGATTCTGGATGGCTGGGAAAAGAACGCACCGGGCCGGCGGCGGGTGATGTTCCGTGCCCTGATGAACGCACGGCCCAGCCATTTGCTTGACCCGAAACTGTTTGATTTCGCTGGGTTAATGCGTGATCCGGATGCAGATATAGACAATTCTAAGCAAATTCCCGTGCTGCGTTAATACTCCACTAGGCTTCGCGCCCTAGCGTCCTGCTGAACCCTGTGTGGCCTTGGCCATGCACAGCAAAAGGATGCCTTGCAATGTCGCTACTGGCCGGATTTTCCAACCCCCTGTCCCGCCGGACCATTCGCAGCATAATCAACGGCCCGCAAGCATTGGCATTTCTGCCGGCGCTAACGCTGGGCAGTTTCTGGATTGGCGGGGAAACGGCATTGCTCTGCTTGGCGTTGATCCTTCCGGCACTGATCGCAATTGTCGGACGGGATGCGTCGGTGGGCGGGGTAATACTCCCTGCAGAAACCAGCGGACTGGGACAACGGGAACGGGTGGAAAAGGCGCTTGATAACGTCCTGCAAATTGCCCGGCCCAACGGGCGCACGACGGCCAGTCTGGTTGTTGAACTGGACGATTATACAAAGCTTTTGACCCGCTTGGGACACAAGGCCAGCGATGAAATTCTACGCCGTACTGCCGACCGGCTACGGGGGGTGCTGCGTGACGACGATATGATCGTGCGCCTCGATGGCGCCGAATTTGCCATTGCTCTTGCGCCGGTGCGGCGGGCCGATCTAGAATCGTTGATCCAGATATCGGCGCGCCTGCAATCAGCGGTATCAGAACCCATCAGTCTGGATGCCACTACGGTTTATGTATCCTGTTCTGTCGGGTTTTGCCTTAGCACTCGCGCGCCCGAAACAAACGGCGAAGCCATGCTGGAGGCGGCCGAGCAAGCCCTGAACAATGCCAAACTGAACGGCCCCAGCGCCATACGCGGCTATTCCTCGGAAATGCAGCACAAGGCCAAGGCGCGACACGCCCTGATAGAAGAGGTCACGCTGGCATTGGAAGATGGCCAGATTCAACCGTGGTTCCAGCCGCAGATCTCGACCGACACAGGCGAGGTTTCGGGGTTCGAGGCATTGGCACGCTGGAACCATCCCGAACGCGGCATGATTGCGCCTTGTGATTTCCTGCCCGCAATCGAGCAAGCCGGAATGTTTGAACGTCTGGGCGAGGTGATTTTGTATCATTCCCTTACCTGTTTGAAAAAATGGGACAAAGCGGGGTTCAGGGTGCCACAGATCGGGGTTAACTTCTCTGATTCCGAACTGCGAAACCCAAAACTGGTTGATAAAATTCGCTGGGAACTGGATCGCTTCGATCTGACGCCTGACCGCCTGAATGTTGAAATTCTGGAAACCGTGATTGCCGATACGGACGACGACATCATCACCCGCAATATTGCCGGTCTGGCTGCCCTCGGATGCGCCATTGATCTGGACGATTTCGGCACTGGACATGCTTCTATTTCAAACATCCGCCGGTTTGCGGTTGAACGGATCAAGATTGATCGTTCCTTTGTGATGAAAGTCGACACAGACCCCGAACAACAGCGCATGGTTTCGGCCATTCTGACGATGGCCGAGCAACTGAACCTCAAGACCCTTGGCGAAGGGGTGGAAACGGTTGGCGAACACGCCATGCTGGCGCAACTGGGCTGTACACATGTGCAGGGATTTGGCCTTGCGCGGCCCATGCCCTTTGCCGATACGCTGGAATGGATGCAGAAACATCGGGAAAAACTGGGCGAAACCCCGAAAATTGGACGCGGCATAGGGTAGTTTTACCTTGAAAAACAGGAAAACCGCTTGACCTTTGCCCCCCTGCCCTGTTGAACCACTCTGACCAATTTCAGTGACAGGGTGTGTCCCACATGGACGATCAGAACAAGAACCTAATTCTTGCAGTTTTTCTCAGCGGCATGGTGATGCTGGTCTGGAGCGTATGGTTCCAGCCTCCGCCGCCCCAGCCGGACCTGACACTGCCACCCGATGCGGTGCAGACAGAAGATGGTAACAGTGTGGCCACACCGCCCACCGCAACCACCACGACCGATGATGCCACCCCCGCCGTGCCAACCAGTTCGCACGCCGAAGCGCTGTTAAAAGCCCCGCGTGTCATTATCGACACCCCCAAGCTTAGCGGTTCGTTCTCGTTGCTGGGTGGTCGCATTGATGACCTGAAACTAAAAGCCTACGGCGAAACACTGGATCCTGATTCAGATCTGGTCACCCTGCTGACACCGTTTGGCAACGAAAACCCCTATTACACGATCTATGGCTGGGGCCGCACTGGTGACATGCCTGCCGATTCTGTGCCTGGGCCGGATACCATGTGGAGCATCCAAAGCGGAGATAACCTGACACCCGCGACGCCGGTGACCTTGCGTTGGGATAACGGCGATGGTCTGATTTTCCGCCGCACAATCTCGATTGACGAACACTATATGTTCTCGGTCGACCAGTCGGTCGAAAACACCGGCGCCACCGCCCGCCGCCTGTTCCCCTATAGCATCGTTGCCCGTTATGGCGAGCCAGACACGCGCGGTTTCTTTATCCTGCACGAAGGTATTGTTCGCATGTCCGATGGCGAGTTGCAGGAAATAAAATACAAAAACATCCCCGATCTGGATGTTGTCGCTACCGAGGGCGCCAACGCCGAATTGATTGAGGTCACCGAAAACGGCTGGGTAGGTTTTACCGACAAGTACTGGATGACCAGCATTATCCCCGCCAATGGCCAGCCATTCACGTCGGTCGCGAAATACATTCCGGGCAGCGATATCTACACCGCTGAAACCCGGATGCCGATCCAGACGGTCGAACCCGGCACAACCACCAACATCACAACCCGCGTTTTCGCCGGTGCCAAGGAATGGGAAACCATCCGCATGTACCAGAACGAAGAAGGCGTGGACCGGTTTATCGATTCGATTGACTGGGGCTGGTTTTTCTTCCTGACCAAGCCAATCTTCTGGCTGCTGCACATGCTGAAAGGTCTGATTGGCAACATGGGTTGGTCGATCATCGCCCTGACCATTATCATCAAGGCCGTGCTGCTGCCGCTGGCCTATAAATCCTATGTTTCGATGGCCAAGATGAAAACCTTGCAGCCGGAAATGGAAGCGCTGAAAGAACGCTGTGGTGACGACAAGCAACGCCAGCAAAAAGAAATGATGGCGCTGTACAAAAAGGAAAAGGTCAATCCGGCTGCCGGTTGTTTGCCGATCCTGATGCAGATCCCGATCTTTTTCTCGCTCTACAAGGTTATCTTTGTCACGTTGGAATTGCGCCACGCACCTTGGATGGGCTGGATTCGCGATCTGTCGGCGCCTGATCCGTCCTCGATCCTGAATCTGTTCGGCCTGCTGCCCTTCACGCCGCCCGAACCCGGTTCGATGTTTGCCATCGTATCGCTGGGTGTTCTGCCCATCCTGTTGGGCATATCCATGTGGCTACAGCAAAAACTGAACCCGACCCCAACAGACCCAACCCAGAAAATGATCATGGCATGGATGCCGTGGGTTTTCATGTTCATGCTGGGCAGTTTTGCCTCGGGTCTGGTGCTTTACTGGATTACCAACAACACCATCACCTTTACCCAGCAGTATATGATCATGCGCAGCCAAGGGGCCAAACCGGATGTGTTTGGCAACATCATTGCCGGTTTCAAGCGTAAAAAACCTGACGACAAATGACCAATCGCCTGACCCATATCTGGCGCCACCCGATTAAGGCGCACGGGGTCGAGGCGATGCAATCCGTTGACCTGACCACAGGCAAAACCCTGCCGTGGGATCGCGCATGGGCGGTGGTGCATGAGTTGTCAAAGGCGAACGGGTCCGAGTGGGTATCCTGCGGGAATTTTTCACGCGGGGCCAAGGCACCATCATTGATGGCGTTAAAGGCAGCACTGGACGAGGCAACGGGGCAGATCACCATGACCCACCCCGATCTGCCCGATATCACGTTTAACCCCGACACGGATTCGGATGCCTTTATCGACTGGGTGCGCCCGATCATGCCGTCCGAGCGCACCCCTTCAGCCCGCATCGTACGCGCGCAGGCCCGTGGTATGACCGACACGGATTTCCCGTCGATCAGCCTGAATAATCTGGCGACCAACCGCGAACTGGGTGAAAAGCTGGACACGGACCTGTCGCCGCTACGCTGGCGTGGCAATCTGTGGTTTGACGGACTAAAGCCGTGGGAAGAATTTGATTGGGTCGGCAAACAGGTGCGCATCGGCGGAACTGTTCTGGAGATTCGCGAACGTATCACCCGTTGCATGGCCACCACGGTTAACCCCGACACCGGCAAACGTGACGCCGCCACGTTGGATGCGTTACAAGACAACTGGGGCCACAAGCAGTTCGGGGTTTATGGCGTGGTTATCCAAGACGGGCAAATCGCCCTTGGCGATAAAATCGAGGTGCTATGATGGAAATTCCTTTTACAATTGCCGAAGAACCCGAAGCAGACGCCAAAGAACGCGGTCGCAAACTGTTTGCCGGTAATACCGAATTCCTGAAGGGCGTGGTGGCCATGGACGGCCTGCCGCCGCCCGACCGGCTGGAAGTATGCTTTGCTGGCCGCTCGAACGTGGGGAAATCCACCCTGATCAATGCGCTGACCGGCCGCAAGGGGCTGGCGCGGGCCTCAAACACACCGGGCCGCACGCAGGAAATCAACTATTTCACCACGCTGAACGGTCCCTATCTGGTCGACCTGCCCGGCTATGGCTATGCCAATGCGCCGCTGCCGGTGGTGGAAAAATGGCAACGTCTGCTAAAGAATTACCTGTCGGGCCGCCAAACCCTGCGCCGCGCTTTTGTGCTGATTGATGCGCGTCACGGCGTAAAAGACGTGGACGAGGAAATCCTGAAACTACTGGACCGTTCGGCGGTGACATTTCAGGTGGTGATGACCAAACTGGACAAGGTTAAGGACAAGGACCGCACAAAGGTGCTGGAACAGGTGCGCAAAGCCATTTCCAAACACCCTGCAGCCTATCCCGAACTGGTGCTGACGTCGTCCGAAAAAGGCGAAGGTATTCCGATTCTGCGCAGTATTATTGCCGATCTGGTTTAATTCCTAAACGTGCTGCGCGCCGTTCACTTCCAGCTCGGTGCCGGAAATGTAGGATGATTCGTCTGAACACAGGAAATAGATCGCCGCGGCCACCTCTTCCGGTTGGCCCAATCGACGCAACGGCAATTGATCCACAATTTTCTCGGTGCCGGGGCTAAGGATCGCTGTTTCCACCTCGCCCGGGGCAATCGCGTTTACCCGCACGCCCATCGGTCCGAAATCATGCGCCATCTCGCGCGTCAGGGCCGCCAGCGCCGCCTTGGAGGTGGCATAGGCCGCGCCTGCGAACGGATGCACCCGCACCCCCGCAATTGACGTCACATTCACAACCGAGCCTTTAACAGCCGCCAATTCATCCTTTAGCGCACGCGCCAGCACGACCGAGGCAAAGAAATTCACATGGAACACCTGCCCCCATGTGCGCAAATCCGTATCAATCGTGTTCAACCGCTCGCCGTTCGGTCCTTTGGGGGAAATGCCCGCGTTGTTCACCAGCGCGTCCAGTTTGCCGTCCAGCTTGCCACGAATTTCCTCAATCGCGTCGATGGTTCCACGCGGGTCGGCCAGATCAATCTGCACATGGTTATCTTGCCCGCCACCCCACGGGCATTTTTCCGGAAACGGGTGGCGTGAACAGGTGATCACCCGCCAGCCTTTGGCGCTAAAATATTGCACGGTCGCATGTCCGATGCCACGGCTGGCTCCGGTCAACAGCATGGTTCTGCGTCTGTTATTTTTAGCCATCTTGATCCCCGATCATTGCTTGCCCTGAACCTATGCACAGCCGCGCGGAAATACAATCACTTGGCACAGCCGCGTCCAGCGATTAACACGGTATGGAACGAGGGATGAAACAGATGAAGAAGCAAGACGCCATGAACCGTGACTGGATCGCCACCGCCCGCACCCTTTCCCACGCGCTGCCGTTGTTGCAACGCTATGGCGGGGCCACTGTCGTTGTAAAATTTGGCGGTCACGCGATGGGCGATGATGATGAAATGGACAGCTTCGCCCGTGACATCGTGCTGATGCAGCAGGTCGGGGTGAATCCTGTGATCGTGCATGGCGGCGGGCCAATGATCAACCAGATGCTGGAGCGGCTGGGCGTCAAATCGGACTTTGTCGATGGCAAACGGGTGACCGATGCAGCCACCGTCGAAGTGGTGGAAATGGTGCTGTCGGGCCGGGTGAACAAACGCATCGTGCAGGCGATCAATGATCAGGGCGGCAAGGCCGTGGGCCTGTCAGGCAAGGATGCAGGCCTGATGGTGTGCGAACAGACCAATCCGGCACTTGGCTTTGTCGGCACGCCGACGCAAGTCGATCCAAGCGTGCTGCACACCCTGTTTGCCGCCGACACCATTCCGGTGATTGCACCGCTTGGGGCCGGTCGCAAAGGCGAAACATTCAATATCAACGGTGACACGGCAGCGGGTGCGATTGCCACGGCGCTAAAGGCAGATCGCCTTCTACTGTTGACCGATGTCGCAGGCGTCAAGGATGCCAAGGGCAAGGTGGTGACAGAACTGACGCCTGACCAAATCCGCAATCTGACCGACGAGGGCGTGATTGCTGGCGGCATGATCCCGAAAACCGAAACCGCACTGGCCGCAATTGACGGCGGCGTGCGCGGGGTGGTTATTCTGGACGGGCGCGCCCCGAATGCCTGTTTGCTGGAGCTTTACACCGACCACGGTGCAGGGTCGCTAATCCGTGCCGAACGGCCGGACAGCTGACACGATTGTGCGCCTTTCAGGGTTTGCAGTTTGCACGTTTGCCGGTCTAGGCTGACACCATGGAAAACGAAGCACAAATCCGACTGGGCATTTTTATCGTCCTGTTCCTGATCTTCGCGGTTATCGAGACTATCGTTCCGCGTCGCCCCCGCACCGAAACGCGGCAACGGCGCTGGTTCACCAACTGGGCGGTCATTATCATTGATTCACTGACGCTGAAATTGATGGCGATTGCTTTGCCGCTGTTGGCTGTCGGGGCGGCGATTGACGCAGGGCGGCTGGGATCGGGGCTGTTCAACTATCTGGATTGGCCATTTTGGCTGGAAACCCTGCTGACGGTTTTGCTGCTGGATTTTGCCATCTGGCTGCAACATCTGATCACCCACAAAATCCCGATCCTGTGGCGTCTGCACCGCGTCCACCACGCCGACCGTGATATTGACGTGACCACCGCCATCCGGTTTCACCCCGTGGAAATTGTCCTGTCGATGCTGCTGAAAATCGGGCTGGTTTATCTGATGGGGCCGTCTGCCTTTGCCGTAATCCTGTTTGAAATCATCCTGAATGGCACCGCAATGTTCAATCATGCGAATATCAAACTGCCGCTGAAACTGGACGCGATTGTGCGCACGGTTCTGGTCACGCCGGACATGCACCGCGTGCACCATTCCGATATTCGCGATGAACATGACAGCAATTATGGCTTTGCCCTGTCGATCTGGGACCGGCTGTTTGGCACCTACATCGCGCAACCGCAAAAGGGCCATGATGATATGACCATCGGGCTGCAATGGCAGGACAACCGCCCGTCCAACCTTGCGTGGCTCCTTGCGCTGCCGTTCTTTCGCAGATGAGCTACGCAGCCCTGCAATCCTCGTTGCAAGCCCTGCATCTGGACATCTTCGGGGCCTTCCACCCCGTGCCGAAAGATCGGGCACCGAACGGGTGCAAAACCCTGATGCTGATTGGCCCGTATGAACCTGGATTCTGGGGCAGTTTCAAAACCGCACCCGAGTTTTCAGACGGGTTGCCCGACCCGCTGGACCGCTGGTCAAAACGCGTGATAACACCTTGGGCCACCGCCCAAAACGCAACGGCCCTGTTCCCGTCTGACGGGCCGCCCTATGCGCCATTCATCAATTGGGCCAAACGCAGCGGACGCGCGTGGGTATCGCCCGTCGGGATGCTGGTGCATGACCACGCGGGGCTGTTCGTATCGTACCGCGCCGCAATTGCCCTGCCGATGAAAATCGCCCTGCCACCCACCGGTCAAAACCCGTGCAACAGTTGCGAAACACGCCCCTGCCAAACCACCTGCCCCGTCAATGCGCTATCGACGGGGTACAATGTATCCGCCTGCAAGTCCTATCTGAATGGACCAAACGGGCACGACTGCATGGAAACAGGTTGTTTGGTGCGCCGCACTTGCCCAGTAGGGCGCAAATATGCCAGACTGCCGGAACAATCCGCTTTTCATATGGCCTCGTTTAATCCGCAATGACACTTCGTTTGATCCTGACCCGCCACGCAAAATCAAGTTGGGATAATCCGGCACTTGATGATCATGACCGCCCGTTGAACCAGCGCGGGTATGCTGCGGCCAAGGCGATTGGCGGGTGGCTTAAGAAACATGACTATTGCCCTGAAAGCGTGATCTCGTCGACTGCACGGCGCACGGCGGAAACATGGGCCGAAATTGCGCCTTCTTGCGCTGATACCGACAAGGTGCAGTTCACCTCGGCGCTTTATATGGCTTCACCGGAACGGATGATGACAATCCTGCAAGGCTGTCGCGCGCAATCGACCATGCTGTTGTCCCACAATCCCGGCACGGCCATGCTGGCCGAAGGGCTGGTTCAAACGCAGCCAAAACACCCCAAATTTTCTCATTACCCGTCAGCGGCCACAACCGTAATCAGCTTTGATGCCGACAGCTGGGCCGACATTACCCCAAATTCGGGACAGGTCGAAGCCTTTGTGGTGCCAAAAGACCTGCTCTAGTATTGCTGAAACTCGTAGGGACCATCCATGTCTCGCACCGTCACCGCATGGGTAATCAACGCCTTTTCAGGCGTCCAGTGGTGCAACAGAAATCCGGGATCTGTCAGGAAAAATTGCGATGATCGTGCCTGCGTCAAATCCAGCGTTAACTGCATTCCCATGCTGGGGGCCGTGGTCACCACGGTACCATTCCAGCGGGCGTGGGTCAGCAGGTGGATGTGGCCACACAGGATGCGCTGGATGTTGGGGTGTGCGGCGACAATCGTCCCCAATTCATCCGCCCCGTCAAACCCGTCCTGATCTGTTTCCGGCACACCGCATTTCAGCGGCGGGTGGTGCATGAAAATAACTGTGGGCTGATCGCCCCCGTCCGCCAGTGCCGCCCTTAACCATGCCGCGCGGGTGTTGCAAATCACGCCACCAGATTGTCCCTGCATCACAGAATCCAGCGCGATAATCCGCAGATCAGGCCCGTTAATCACGTAGTTGATAAAACCACCCGCGCGCGACGGGATTGCGCTGCCGCCAAACACATCCCACAACACGTCGCGATCATCATGATTGCCGGGGATCAAATAGAGCGGACTGTTCAAGTCGGCCAGAATGCCCGCGGCGCGTTGTGCTTCGTCACGGGTGAAATCATTGGTCACATCACCCGACAGCAGCACCAGATCGGGCTGCATCGTCAGTGCGTTAATGGCCTCTACACAACGTGCAAGGTTTTCTGCCATTGGCGCGATGCCGTTGGTTTTCAAACCCGGCCCCGCAATATGCGTGTCGCTTATATGTGCGATTAGCATCCCGCCCCCAGTCGGAAATCGGGCCGCCACAAGAGCGGCCCAAATTCCTAGTCTTTGTTCAGATTGGTTGGGTCAAACGCACCACCAAAGGCACCGCTACCACCCGTCGCTTCGGGTTCCTCGGTGTCCGAGTCACCGGACAGGTTGCCGGGCGCAAACACACCGCCAAACGCACCGCTGGGTTTTTCTTCTGCGCCTTCGTCGACTGACGGGGTGCCAAAGATATCCGGCCCTTGACGTGCTTCGGATTGTGTTTTGATCAGGCGCTGGCGTTGCAGTTCCTCGATCCGAATCTGGATCGCGGCCTGTTTTGCTTCGCGGACCTGGATTTTACACTCTTCGGGGCTGTATTTCTGGGCTGTGCCAATCATGACGATTGCCACAAATGCCAGCAGAACAAACAAAATTGCCGCCGGATTCCCTGTCATAAACGAAGGCAGGATACCGCCGGATTTTGCTTTTGCCTTGCCCAGTTTGATCGCTTCTTTGCGGGACTGGTTGCGGCGGTAAGCCTCGAATGCGAGGGCCGCGAACACTGTCAAAGTGATGATCAGGAAGGCCAGTGACGAAATTGACGGGTTGATCCCCAACCGCACCTTTTGCGCCAGAACTGTCGTCAGTGTTTTATAGTCAACGATGGTAAAGGTGGTGGTGTTATAGTTCTCGAATGACGCGAGAAACGCCAGCACCGATGCCGATGCAATCGCGGGCCGCATGAACGGCAACAGGATTTTTCGGAACGCTTGTGTGTGGGTCGCCCCAAGATCCAGCGCGGCTTCGGTCAGGCCGGGGTCAAACCGCTGTAGACGGGCAACAAATACCAGCATGGCATAGGACGCAATAAACGAGGACTGGCCAAGAATGGTCAGGAAAATCCCGTTGTGGAACAACCCATCCAGCATCCCGCCTTCTTGGGCGCCGATAAACCCGCCAAAACGGTCCCAGAACACCAACGTGGAGATACCCAGAACAACGCCCGGCACCAGAATGGGCGCGATGATCAGCGTGTAATAGGTAGAGCGGAATTTGGCCCAGACCTGCGTCAGTACAATCGACGCGGCCAGCCCCATCGAAACCGACAAGGCAACTGTGCCAATGCCAATAATGACGCTGTAGTAGATACCTGCGCGGATGTGTTTGTCGTCAAACAACACACTGAACCATTCATAGGTAAAACAGGCCCACGGAGATATCGAGGGAAAGCCGGATGAATTAAAGGCGGTCAGGCTCATCACCACCAGCGGACCCAAAAGGTAGCTGAAAAAGATGATCAGGTAAGCGCCAAGCGCGATGCGGATAACGGTAAGGGAACTCATTTGCCGATATCCCCCATGTTCACTTTGAAGATCTTCATCACCGTCAGAACAATGATGATGGTGGAAATCAACAGAACGATCGCATAGGCCGCCCCCTGCTGCCAATTCAGTGAATCATTGAACCATTGGTAAACCAGCTGCGTAAACCACAGGCTGCTTGGCCCGCCCAGAATTTGTGGCGCGGCCAGCGCACCGGCAGACAGCATGAACACCATCGTAGCGCCCGAAACGATCCCCGGTTTGGCATGCGGAATAACGATCCTGCGGTGGATACGCGGCCAGCTGGCCCCCATATCACGCGCTGCCTCAATCTGGTTGCGATCCAGACTTTCGATCACGTTATACATCGGGAACAGCATCAGCAGGATATAGGCATAACCAAGCCCCGCATATAGCGCGATATCCTGACGGATAAAGTCGATCGGTTCTTTGATCAGATGCATAAACATCAGGGTTTCATTCAGCAAACCACTGTCCCCAAAGATAATCCGCAATGCAAAGGCCCGCAGGATTTCGTTGATCCAGTAGGGGATGATCAGCAATACAACCAACAGACGGACAAAGCCTGATCCTTTGGATTGACCCAGAAAATAGGCCAGCGGATAACACAGCAAAATGTTGAAAATCGTCACCGCCATGGCCGCAACGATTGTGCGCCCGAACACCTTCAAGTCGACAGTGTTATAGGTCTGGTGCGTTGTGTCCGAACCATACAGCAAATGCTGATAATTGCTAAGTGTATAAACATCCTCTGGTCCACCCTGTGCTGCAGGCGGAAGGTTAAAGCGGAAGGAATAATCCAGCATCGAAAGCTGCGGCAGGATCACCAGAAAGACCAGCCAAAACCCAACCAGCCCCATCAAAAGGCTGCCCATCACGATACCGTTGTTCTTGAAGAACTCGGAAAAGATCATTTTCTTTTTCATGATGCGCCCCTATTCCGACGCCAGTTCGCCCGCAGGCATAATCACGGCGTTAGATGCATCATAGTGCAGCGACAGGTTTTCGCCTCTGGCTGAAATATGATCCTGCCCAAGGTTCGGCACCGACATTTTAATCAGCTTGCCGCCATCCCCTTCCAGGAACACACTAAAGGAATTCCCTTCGAATTCCTCGTTCACCACATCGGCAGAAATGGTGGTTTTGCTATCGTCATCGGTTGCGCCCAGCTCCAATGCCTCGGGGCGAATGAACATCATAGCGTCATCGCCCACACTCATCTTGCCGACTTGCGTCGGTGTAACCCGCGCCAGCAGATCACCGGACCGGTTGGTGCTGATGATCGCCTCTTCGCCGCTAACGGATTTTACCGTGCCGCGGAATACGTTGTTTTCGCCGACAAAGGACGCGACAAACGGTGTCGAGGGGTGATCGTAGATATTGTGCCCCGTGTCGATCTGGTCGATTACGCCGGCTTTCATCACCGCCACGTTATCCGACATGGTCAGAGCCTCGCCCTGGTCGTGGGTGATGTAGATAAAGGTAATGCCAACCCGCTGCTGGATTTCCCGCAGTTCGGTCCGCATGTGTTGGCGCAGCTTAAGATCAAGTGCCGATAGGGGTTCGTCCAGCAACAAAACATCGGGGTTTGCGCACAATGCACGCGCAATCGCCACACGCTGTTTCTGGCCGCCCGACAATTCGCTAGGCAGCTTGTCGCCCTGCCCGTCCAACGCGATCATGTCCAGCAACTCGTCCGCCCGCTTGCGACGTTCACCGGCGCTGGCGCCGGAAACTTCCATCGAAAAAGAAATGTTTTCCCAGACCTTCATCAGCGGGAACAATGCAAGGTTTTGAAAGATCAGCGCGGTTGGGCGCTTGTTCGGGCCGATGCCCGCCATATCGTTGCCGCCAATCAGAACGCGGCCGTCAGACGGTTCCAGAAAACCGGAAACCGCGCGCAAGATGGTGGTTTTACCACAACCCGATGGGCCGAGGAACGAGAAAAAATCACCGCCGTTGATGTGTACATCTGCCTCGCGAACCGCGACAAAATCTCCGAATTTGATCCAGACATTCTCTAGATCAACAGCTACACCAGAACTCATGTGATTATCCCCGTTTTGAATTCATTATCCGGGTCACTCCGGACCCTTTAGGTTGGGCGCTATGCCCAAAAACAAATGTCCGGCCGCACATAGGATAGTGCAGCCGGACAATATTATCGCATCGCTTACGAGCTTTGGAACTTGTTCACAAACTCGGTGCGAATGTCGGCATACCATGGTGCTTCGGCAGGCCAGGCATTCAGGTTGGCCAGCGCGTCACCCGGATAGGCTTCCGAGAAGTTCTTGGCGTAATTTGCCGATGCAAACTTGTCAGCACCCAGAATTGGCGAATTATAGCCGTGCTTGTCGATGGCAACACCTGCGTTTTCGGCGTCATAGGCGAATTTGATCAGTTCATAAACCTGATCAACATTCTTGGCGCCCTTAGGCATTGCCAAACCGTCAACCCAAGCCATGGAACCTTCGGCAGGTGCCTGATAAGTCACTGGTTCACCTTCGGTTTTCATTGCCAGTGGCGGGCCATCCCAAGTTTGACCAACAACAACGCCACCGCTCAGCAGAGCATTTTTCTGCGTATCGGCATCGTTCCAGATCAGTTTCAGGTTGCCTTTGCGTGCAATACACCAGTCGGTGATCATGCCCCATGTTTTGCGCATGTTCTCTTCGGACTCATAAGCAGCCCAAACCGAACCCGGATCCATTGCACCAGATGCTTCCATATAAAGACCGGCACAAAGCATGCCGGAATGCGCACGGATCATGGTTTTGCCCGCATTTTCTTCGGACCAGATTTCGCCATAGCTTGGAACGCCGGACGCATCGGCAGGTGCCCATTTGTCAACACGCCATGCCATGCCTTCTGTACCCCAGATGTGCGGGATCCATGTGTTGCCTTTGCCGCCAAAGTCCCATGCATCGGGGCCAATTTTGGCCATTGCAGGGTTGGCTGCGTCGATGTTGATGCGGCTCATGTCAAACGGCTGCAACAATTCCAGCGGACCCCACTGAAGCGAGCGGTTGTTGGTTGGGCCGATCAGGTCAGCACCGCCGCCATTCGAGGCTTTCATCTTGTTGATCAGTTCTTCGTTTGAACCATAGCCAATGTAGTTCACTTTAATGCCGGTTTCGGCGGTGAATTTCGCCAGCATGTCATCGGACCAGTAATCGGACCAGTCCATCAGCGTCATTTCACCGGACGAGGCAAGCGCCTTGGAAACCAGAGCAGGTGTCGCCAGTGCAGCAGCACCGACAGCCGTGCCCGATTTCAGAAATGAACGGCGATTGAAGGTTGAGTTGGTTTTGGTCATGTAGTTTCTCCCTCCCGGAGAATTACGGGCTCGCCATTGCGGCGCACCCTCGGTTAACAGTCTTAATACGCTCTTTGCTATTAATGGACTTTACGTCTCGTTTTTGTGACAGCGCAGCGGCAAAAACGAAAAACGCCACGCAAAACAGAAATAGCTTAACAGCAATAGGGCAAGCGTATATGTCCAGTTGCAATGCCTCGTATATCCAGATTGAGATTTTCCACCATTCTCTCTTGCTGAATCAGGCTCTGGTTGCGCTCTGCGGGCATCAAAATGGGCGCCGGAATCACTAATACTCTTTAATTGCTCGGGAAATCCGGCGTATCCCTTCAGGAATCCGTTCTGCCGAAATAGACGAATACGCCAGACGGAAAAAATTACGCGGCGTGTCATCCCCTGCAAAAAACGGGTTTCCGGCCTCGATCAATACTCCGTTATCCGCCAATCTATGGCGCAACACCTCGGTATCAACCCGTTTTGGCGCCTCAACCCAGAACCCCGACCCGCCGAATGACGCCCGCCCTGCTACTTTCATTTCAGTTTTTGCCAGCGCCAGCCCCGTCACCTGCCGCCGCTCTTGATAAACCGCGCGCATCCGTTTGATCATTGCATCGTAATGCCCCAGTCCCAGAAAATACGCGGTGGTGCGCTGCATATACCCCGGCGGGTGCCGCAAGGACGCCAATCGAAGGGCGCGGGCCTGTTCGATAAACGGCTCCGACCCCACCAGATATCCCAGCCGCAAACCGGGAAACAAGGATTTGGAAAAACTGCCGACATAAATCACCCGCCCGTCCTCATCCAGCGATTTCAATGCGGGCGACGGGGCTTTCAGAAAACTCATCTCGAACTCGTAATCATCCTCGACAATCAGGAAATTGCGCTCGTTGGCCAACCGCAACAACTCGCGCCGCCGGTCCATCGGCATGGTTGTTGTGGTTGGGCATTGGTGACTGGGCGTAATAAACAGCGCGTTCAATCCATCGGGCAGCATATCCGGCGGCAGGCCCTGATCATCAATCTCTACAGGATGCTGGATGCACCCTGTATGGCGCAGAATTTCGCGGATGCCGTGGTAGCCGGGGTTTTCATAGGCCGCCGCGCGCCCTTCGTTCAGCAAAATCTGCGCCGCCATCCACAGCGCATTCTGCGCCCCCACCGTCACCAGTATCTGTTCCGGCCGCGCCAGAATCCCGCGCCGTGGCAGGGTGTGGCGGGCAATGAAATTGATCAGCTCAGGATCGTCCTGTTCGGCGTAATCCGAGGTCAGGCTGTCAAATTCCTTTTTCCCCAGCGCCTGCATCGCGCATAACCGCCAACTGGCCTGATTGAACAGGTCGGGGTCCGGCTGGCCATACATGAACGGGTAGGGATAACTGCGCCAGTTGTAATTTTTCTTAACTGTTTTGCCGCCGGTAAAATCGCGCTGAACCGCCTGCGCCCAATCCACTGTGTCCTTGTGCATCTCGCCCTTGATCGCGGGCAAGGGCACCATCGGCGCGGTTTCAGAAACGTAATAGCCCGACCGTCCGACCGATTTGATGTAATCATCCGCCACCAGTTCATGATAGGCCAACGTCACCGTAATTCGCGAAATCCCCAGATGCTCCGCCAGTTTGCGCGATGAAGGCAGCTTCTCGCCCGACTGCAATCGCCCTGCCAGAATGGCCGAGGCCACGATCTGTTGAATCTGGCTTTGCAGGGTGCCCTGAAAATTCGGATCCAGAAAAAAGGTATCTTCAACTAATGGCATGTTTGGGTCATCTGGCCTTATATTCGGTTTTCAACTGGCCCTATGGAATTCACAGGTGGCTCCTAATGTCAAATTCGAAATCCGGCGCAATCGCGCGCCACACCCCATTAAAATTCGACGATAAGGACTCGATCATGGCTTTTGACGTGAAAACAAATTCGCTCGCGGAATACTGGATGCCGTTTACCGACAACAAGGGTTTCAAGGAAAACCCGCGCCTGATCACACAGGCCAAAGGCGTCTATATGACCGACCACAAAGGCGGCACCGTGATTGACGGTTCCAGCGGTTTGTTCTGTAGTCCCGCCGGCCATTGTCACCCGAAAATCATCGAAGCAGTGCATGACGCCATGCAGATGACCACCTATGTCGCGCCGTTCGGATCGGCCCATCCGCTCAGCTTTGCTTTGGCTGAAAAACTGGCCCGCCTGCTACCCGAAGATTTCAACCACGTCTTTTTCGTCAATTCAGGGTCCGAGGCCGTGGATACCGCGTTGAAAATGGTGATGGCCTATCATTCGGCCATGGGTAATGATCGCACACGATTCGTGTCGCGCGATCGGGCCTATCACGGGGTAAACATTGGCGGCGTATCGCTGTCGGGTCTGGTTAATAACCGCAAGTCCTTCTCTTCTGTGATGCCCAACATCGTGATGATGCGCCACACTTGGAACGCGGACGAGTTGATGGTGCGTGGTCAGCCGCAAACCGGTGCGGAACTGGCCGAGGATTTGCAGCGCGCCGTCGATACATACGGCGGCCAAACCATTGCCGCCTGTTTTGTTGAGCCCGTGGCCGGTTCCACCGGTATCCTTGCCCCGCCCGTTGGCTATCTGGAACGGCTGCGCCAGATCTGCGATGAAAACGGTATCCTGCTGGTGTTTGACGAAGTGATCACAGGCTTTGGCCGTATTGGTGGCAAGTTCGCCGCTGATGCCTTTGGCGTGACGCCCGACATCATGACGATGGCCAAGGCGCTGACCAACGGTTCCATCCCGATGGGCGCGGTTGCCACGACCGACCATATCCACGATGTGATTTCAGACAAATCCGCACCGGGCGCAATCGAGTTTTTCCACGGCTACACCTATTCCGGCCACCCCGCCGCCTGTGCCGCCGGTCTGGCCGCGTTGTCAATTTACGAGGACGACGATCTGTATGGCCGCGCCGCGGATATGTCGCCTTACTTCCTTGATTCGGTTTACCAGCTAAAGGACCACCCGATGGTCAAAGACATCCGCGGCATCGGTATGGCTGCCGGAGTCGAGTTGAAGTCAAACGGCAAACCGGGCCAACGCGGTGGGCAGGCGCAGGTTGATCTGTTCTGGAACGGGATGCATGTGAAATTTACCGGCGATTGCGGAATCCTGTCGCCAATGTTCATATCCGAAAAATCCCACATCGACGAGATGATGGAGAAACTGAAGAAAACGCTGGACGGGTTGCCCAACTAGCCAAGATTACCCAAAGAATGAAATGCTGGGAAAAGGATACATTTATCTTTTTCCCAGTTTACACCGCAAGCAGTCGGCCAAAATTGGCCGAAAATACAGTGGCAAATAGAAACAATTTGTTTCCAAATTGCGAATCGCCTTACAGTTGTCCCTGATACATTTTTACAAACCGATATTATTTTTACTTTTACGACAACTTTTGTATTTTGATCGAGCGTTATATGACCACTGGTCCCGAGCACACTCTAGAACACGAGTTTGAACTCCACTTCACCGAGGGTTTCTCGGGCGAGACGCTACGAGTTGCTCCTGCGAACCATATCCCGTTTGAACTGCATTTGAAGACCCGGCTCCAAATCGGGTTGGCACATATTGAAATTCTAAAACTATTTGACAGAGAGGAGGTGGAGATAACTATTGAAGAGCTGGGAATAAAGCATCGTATTTTCGCAAATTCCCGGAACACAATTATTATTTTTCATTTAACCGAGAAAGCGCTGCACATCGAATACCCGACCACACGGCCGGGCTATTTATAATTACGCCGTAGCACTTTCGGGAAATTCAAAGCATTTTTATAGGAGAGTAGCAATGGCTGACTCAAAAGGGACAACTACGTCCATTTCCAAGCCCCAATCACTTGAAGACGAAGACATTTTAAGTGACGAAGCACATCCTGATTTTGTTGCAGGATCCGCTTCCGAAGATACCTTCGAGCCACAAACAGATGACGGCGATGAGGGGGCATACGAAGGATACACGCCAGCACCGGGTGCGCCAATTCCGGAACGGTTTCCATTTCCCGGGCGCATCCCCACCATTCCAAATCCGTTCCCGCACCCTATCCCAATTCCCAGTTTCTGCGGTGCTGTCAGCGGAAAATACCACTATTCTCCGTTTTTCGTCTCCCCTCCCTTACCCGCACGCCCAATACAGGATTCGGCGGGCCGTCCCGTCGTTCCACGCAGGGTTCCGGGGCCTTTCTTCCCAATCAATATGATGTCTATTACGGTACGTGTTGATGTTGACCGGTTTTTCCCGCAGCAACGGATTTCGGTCGAAGTCACTCGGCTTTTCCCCCGAAGAACCGCACATGTGATTGCCGAGGTAACCTCGGATACCTGCCGTTGGTTCAATCGCCGTACAGTAAAGGCAAACATTGTCTATCGCGATGGTGATGCATCACTGATTCCGGGAAATACCATTACCTTCAAGGCGCGGCCCTCGGTTGGGTTTGGATACGGTCGCTATGACCTTGTGCTTAGCGGTGGCATTTCTCGGCGCACCTATCCTTTGACCTTTCAATCGCGCTATTTTGATCCGGTCGAATTCGAAGTTGACCAGGTTGCAAACGCGGGTGGGGCCCTGACCACATATAATACGGCAAGTCACCCGAACCGGCCCGCAAATCTACCAAACGAAACCCTGTCACTTGCAACCGTTTACAAGCGCGCCGGTTTTGATGTGAAGATGTCCCCCAACTCGAATATCATCCCGACATCTGGCGCAGGCGCCAACGGAACGTGGTCCGACGCAGAAATGCACAACGCCATGGTTACCTATTGGTCACGTTTCAGCAACCGGCCAAACTGGGCGATGTGGGTTTTGTATGCTGCACGCCATGACATGGGGCGCAGTCTGGGCGGGATTATGTTTGATGACATTGGACCTAACCACCGGCAAGGGACAGCTATCTTCAACGACAGCTTCATTCAAGATGTCCCTGCAGGAACCCCAAATCCGGCGGCATGGCGCAACCGGATGACATTCTGGACTGCGGTTCATGAAATGGGTCATGGCTTTAATCTGGCCCACGCATGGCAAAAAGCACTGGGTAATCCGTGGATTCCAATTTCCAACGACCCTGAATCCCGTAGTTTTATGAATTATCCATTCCGCGTGGCTGGCGGGGAATCCACATTCTTTTCGGATTTCCGGTTCAGGTTCTCGGATGAGGAACTGACGTTTATGCGCCACGCGCCACGCCGTTTTGTTCAGATGGGCAATTCAAATTGGTTCGAAAATCATGGTTTTGAGGCCCCTAACGAATTGGAACATACCGGACGTTGGGCATTCAAAATCCGGCCGAACCGTGATGGTAGTTCTTACCGGTTCCTTGAACCTGTAACGATGGAACTGAAGTTGACCAACACATCGGACAGCGAGGTTTCAGTTAATGAAAACCTGTTGGCGGATGGCCAAAATATGACCGTATTCATTCAACGCGAAGGCGGGCAGACAAAACAGTGGCGTCCGATGGTGTCGCGGTTCGCACAGGATCCGGCAGAAGTCCTCAGTGTCGGCGAATCGTTGTACGGCAACCAGCTGATCAGCGCTACAACCGATGGCTGGACAATCGATGAGCCGGGTTTCTACAAGGTGCAGGCCGCAATCAATATGGGCGACGAAATTGTCGTCTCGAACATCATGCGCCTGTATATTACCCCCCCTGCGAGTGCAGAAGAAGGCAGCCTAGCCGCCGATTTCTTTACCGAAGATGTCGCACGTGTAATCCGGTTTGGCGGCGCCCCTGTTCTGGACAATGCCCATGCGGTGCTGGAACGGGTTAGCAAAACCTGCGCGGACAATCCGGCATCCATTCATGCAAGGATCGCGCTTGCTTTGCCAAAGCTGCGTAATTTCAAGGTTCTTGAGGCAGGCAGCGGGCGGGATGGTCTGGCGATCAAAACCCGGAACGCCAGTGTGTCTACGGCCTCAAAGGAACTGGTCAAAACGCTTTTGAAAGATAGCGACGCTGCGGCAGACACTTTGGGCCACATCCCATATTTCCAGAACCTTCGCGATATCGCCGAAGCGATGGAAGATCACGGAGACGAAAAAGGTGCCGTCGATTTGATGTCTAAAACCATCGGGGTGATGAAAGATCGTCACATTTTGGGGACGGTAATTGATCTGGCCAATCGTCGCCTGAAGCGCAGAATGTAACCAAGCGTTCGCGCGATGCAAAACTACAAAAGGCCCCGGTGGTTTCACCGGGGCCTTTTGCCGAATGGTTTCGTATGCTGTTAATGGCCCAGAATCTGGCTCAGGAACAGTTTGGTGCGATCAGATTGCGGATTGTTGAAGAACTCTTCCGGCTCGTTCTGCTCAACAATCTGGCCTTGGTCCATAAAGATCACGCGGTTCGCCACCTGACGGGCAAAACCCATCTCATGGGTCACACAAATCATCGTCATGCCTTCTTCGGCAAGTTCGATCATCGTATCCAGAACCTCTTTGATCATCTCGGGGTCCAGCGCCGATGTCGGCTCATCAAACAGCATGATGCGCGGCTTCATGCACAAGGAACGGGCAATCGCCACACGCTGTTGCTGACCACCGGACAACTGGCCGGGGTATTTGTCGGCCTGCTCGGGGATCTTCACCTTTTCAAGGAAATGCATCGCTGTTTCTTCGGCCTCGGCCTTGGGTGTCTTGCGAACCCAGATCGGTGCCAGCGTGCAGTTTTCCAGAATGGTCAGATGCGGGAACAGGTTGAAGTGCTGAAAGCACATGCCAACTTCTGACCGGATCTTGTCGATGTTTTTCAGATCCGAGGACAGCTCGGTTCCGTCAACGATGATCGACCCTTCCTGATGTTCCTCAAGCCGGTTGATGCAGCGAATTAGCGTGGACTTGCCAGACCCGGAAGGGCCACAAACCACGATACGCTCGCCTCGGCGCACTGTCATGTTGATGTCTTTCAAAACGTGAAAGGCACCATACCATTTGTTCATTCCAGTAATTTCAATCGCAATTTCATCCGATACGGACATCTCTTTGCGTGCTGTTGCGGATTCAGACATTTACGTCACTCCTTAAATTAATGACCAGTCTGAAGCTTGCGCTCCAGATACATGGAATAGCGGGACATGGAGAAGCAGAACAGGAAGAAGACGAAGGCAACAAAGCCATACAACTCCCAGATCACACCGCTCCATTCGGCATTGCCTTGGATCAGTTTCACCCAGCCGATTGGATCGGACAGTGCGATGATTGAAACAAGCGTGGTGTCTTTGAACAACCCGATAAAGTTGGACACAATGCCCGGGATCGAGATTTTCAACGCTTGTGGCAAGATGATCAGACGCTGTGCCTTCCAGTAGTCAAGGCCCAGCGCATCGGCTGCCTCATACTGACCTTTAGGCAAAGCGGCCAGACCACCCCGGATCACCTCGGCCATGTAGGCCGCGGCAAAGAAGGTGATCATGATCATCACGCGCAGGATGATGTCAAACTGGGTTCCCTTTGGCAGGAAGTAGTTCAACAACACCGACGCCACAAACAACAGGGTGATCAATGGTACGCCACGAATGAACTCGATGAACCCAACGCAGAGCGCTTTGACGATCACCAGATCAGACAAACGCCCAAGCGCCAGAACAATACCAATCGGGAAAGACAGGGCAATACCCGTAATCCCGAGTGTGATCGCCAACATGAAGCCACCAAATTTACGGCTGCCGACTTCTTCAATCGCCAAAGGTACAACGCCAGCAAACATATTCGCCAGCGGGCTGCTCAGAAGTAACCACCAGAGTATCGTGGCCAAAACACCAAGGATAATCCCCATCAAGGGGCTGATCGCTTTGGATGTGATGCGGTGCACCAGAAAGCCAACAACAAAGCCCATGAATGCCATCACTGGCACCCAGAAGGTTCCGCCCCAAAGCAGCCAAGGAGCCACAAATGGGAAGGCCGCCGAGATCATCAGCATTTTCTTTGGCAGGCCATTAAACAATACAGGCGCAATCGCGGCAAACAGCCAGATCAGCGCCAGATTGGGGCGCCAATACAGGTCACTGGGGTAGAAGCCATACATCAACTGCCAGAACCGTTCACGGATCACGCCCCAACAGGCGCGGTTCACTAATTCTCCGTGTATAGCGACAAGTTGTTCACGACATTCTGTCAACGAACTGGCATTCCATATGCCACCAAATATCCACGGCAATAATGCAGAAAGAACAGAGTAAACCGCAAAGATTGCAATCAGTGACAAGCCGATATTCAACGGGCTTGAGAACAGATTGTTCCTCATCCAGCCGATTATCCCGACATTCGTCACTGGTGGTGCTTTTTCACTCAACATCTCGGTGCGCACGTAGCTTTGATCATTTGTCATAGTCATATCAGCGCTCCCTCAGCTTTGTTCGTTCGTTGTAGGCGTTCATCACCGTCGAGACGACCAGTGATATGGCCAGATAAATCCCCATCAAAAGCAGAATACATTCCAGCTCTCGACCGGTCTGGTTCAGCGTGGTGTTACCCAGAATGCTGGTAATGTCGGCATAGCCAACCGCGACGGCCAGTGACGAGTTTTTCGTCAGATTCAGATATTGCGAGATCAATGGCGGGATAATTACCCGCATCGCTTGGGGCAATACCACCAGGCTCATGGTACGACCTGGCCGTAAGCCTAGTGCACCTGCGGCCTCGGATTGGCCTTTGGAAATCGCCATGATGCCAGCCCGCACAATTTCGGCGATGAAGGCAGCAGTATAAAGCGAAAGCGCGATCCACAGGGCCAACAACGGGTTGCCCAAACGAATGCCGCCTTTGAAGTTAAAGCCCTTAAGCTCGGGATACCCGAGGTAAAAGCCAAGTATCAACAGCACGATCAGCGTCGGGATCACCACAATACCAAGGCGCAAAAGCCCCGTTTTGGGTAACACCCCCGTCGCAGCCTGAATTTGTTTGGCCCGCGTGGAAATCAATTTGTTGATCAGCAGACCGGCAAACAAAACCGAAAGGATTGCAACCAGATCAAGGCTGATTTCAAACGAGTTCCAGAAAACCGAAACGTCGCCAAGGCCTCGAGAGAATAGTGGTTCAGGGAAATAGATGCCGCGATTTGTAACCGCGATACTGTCAAACACGCTCATTGTAGCCGATGGGTTCTCACCACGGAAATCACTTGGTAGCGGCAGGCTTTCAGACAAAGCCCCCATAATCAGTAATATCCACAACAACACCGGAACATTTCTGAATGTTTCAACGTAAACAGTAGCCAAACGTGAAATAACCCAGTTTTTCGAGAGCCGTAGCACACCGATGGTTACACCGATAAACGTTGCCGCCAAACAGCCCATTACGGCCACAAGCAACGTGTTCAGCAAACCAATGATCGCCGCACGCCCATATGTAGACGTCGACGAATACTCGAGCAGCCGTTGATTGATATCAAAGTTGGATACTTGGCTCAGAAATCCATAGTTAAAATCTTTGCCAGCAATTGCCAGATTGATCCTAACATTGTTCAGCAACCAAGCCGCGCCCAACATAAACGCAATCAGCACAATGACCTGAATGGTCGTCGACCGGTAGCGCGTATCATAGAGCAGCATCGAAAGCCGGAACGACGCCTTTGGAGGGTCGGTCAGTATTGTCATGGTAGACATCCCCGTGTTCCCTGGCCTGTTTTATCAGACGCGAGTTTTCCGCTGCCCCGGCTCAGGTGGTTTATTATTATAGTAGATGTGAAAAGGGCGCGGGGATAAACCCGCGCCCAAATCAATTACTTCCTAGCGGAAAGGCGGCGAATAGATCAGACCGCCATCAGTCCAAAGCGCGTTCAGACCACGCGACAAACCAATTGGCGTTTTCTCGCCAACGTTGGCTTCAAAGATTTCACCAAAGTTACCACCCGAAGCAATCGCACGTTTTGCCCAGTCAGCATCAAGGCCAAGCATTTCGCCCATGTTGCCTTCTGTGCCAAGGATACGGTTGATTTCCGGGTTGTCTGTGCCTTTTGACAGCTCTTCCAGATTTGCCGAAGTAATACCCAGCTCTTCTGCCGAGATCAGGGCGTTCAGAGTCCAGCGAACGACGTCGCCCCACTCGTTGTCACCGTGACGCACCAATGGGCCCAGAGGCTCTTTGGAGATGATTTCTGGCAGAACGATGTGATCATCTGGCTTCTCGAAAGAAGCACGAGTAGCCGCAAGGGCGGATGCATCAGTAGTCAGCGTGTCACAAGCACCAGCAAGATACTGTGTTTGAGCTTCTGCGTTACCTTCCACAGGCACTGGCTCGTAAGAGATGCCGTTTGTGCGGAAGAAATCAGCAAGGTTCAGCTCGGTTGTTGTACCGCTTTGGATACAAACAGTCGCGCCGTCCAGATCTTTGGCCGATGTGACGCCCAGCGCTTTGGGGATCAAGAAGCCTTGACCATCGTAGTAGTTAACACCAACGAAGTCCAACTTCAGGTCAACGTCACGGGACAAAGTCCATGTTGTGTTACGGGCCAGCATGTCAACTTCGCCGGAAGCCAGCGCAGTAAAGCGTGTCTTCGAGCTGAGCGGAACGAATTCAACAGCAGTGTTGTCGCCCAGAACGGCGGCGGCAACGGCACGACATACTGCAACGTCATAGCCTTCCCATTTGCCGTTTGCATCTGGCGATGCAAAGCCAACCAGACCAGTGGACACACCACAGTTCAATTTGCCGCGTGCTTTCACGTCATCAAGTGTGCCAGCAGCTGCAATCCCAGCTGTAAGGCTGGCAACTGTCAGAGCGCCAAGAAATACGGATTTTTTCATGTTTACCTCTTCCTGATAGTCCGTCCCTCGTGGAACGGTTTATTCGGCCCGATAGGACCGAGAGCGATACGGTAGAAAGGCATTACCTTCCCAACGGGCGCTAGTTTGGGCCAAAATTTAAGAAAACGTCAAGGGTGGTTTCGGAATTAAGCCCTTATCGGACCTGCTTTTTTGCATGAATCGAAAAGGCAAGAGCTATATTGCAAATATTACAGCCGAATTAGCCAGTGCTAACCATAAAATAGAATCGGGCAGCGTGTTCAAACCCTTGTTTTTTTCCCGCTTCAGTTGTGGCCGCTTCATCGTCTTCGCCCCATTGTTCGATTTGCCAGTCCTCGTCGATTCTTGAACGGCGCCATAATACAGGCACTGGCAGGAACCCGTGGATCGCCGCAAACCCGATAATCAACGACCCCGACATCCCGACCAGATCGTGAAATGCGGCCAACTGAAAGTTGTCCATATCCGAAACCCGCTTGGCTAGGTTTTCCAATGCAGCGGCATCCTGTTCTACATGCACGATACCGGTGGTGGTTTTCAGTGGGGCCAACAAGGTATCGGTAGCCCATTCTAGCAATGGGTCCCACGCTTCGCTTTGACGTTTGACCAACCCTTCGGGCGATTCCGCGCGGTAACACAACAGGTCGGTGCCACCATAGTCCGCCACCAGTGCGGCGACTTCGGCGTGCATCGGTCCGACCTTGTCGAGTGCGGCATTGGCCGACCGTGTGACCGGCATGGTCATCGGGTCGATCTTTTCTTCCTGCGCCTGCCATTCGGCAGCAATAGCCTTTGCCATCTCGCGGCTGGGCACGATCAGTTCGCTTTTCACCGGCGTGCGCAATTTGCGCCCGTCCAGCAGCACCTGATAGCCATCGCCTGCCACCTCGACCGTTGCCTTTTCCCAAAACCGTTTTGCAGCCCATTCCGCCATGATCTATCCCCAAAATTCTGTCAGCAGCGCAGCCAGCGCCACCGTATCATCCACAATATGCGCCGCCCCTGCCGCGAGCAGGCGGTCCACATCGTGATACCCCCACGACACGCCGATACTGACCATACCGGCCGCACAACCCATTTCCATATCAAACGTGGTGTCGCCAATCATCACCCCGTGCTGGGCCTCGACACCCGTTTCCGACAGTGTGGCGTGCAACATCGAGGGGTGCGGTTTGGACGGATGATCGTCCGCCACCTGCGCCGTGACAAACATCTTATCTAACCCGTGCACCTGTAACATCGCATCCAGCCCGCGCCGTGATTTGCCGGTGGCAACCCCCAGCAACAGGTGATCATCCTGCGCCAACCCGTCCAGCAGATCGCGGATACCACCGTAGAGCGGCGCGCTCTGCCCCGCCTCGCGTTTATTTCTGAAGGTCGCCTTATAGCCATCGACCAGCGCATCGTATTGCACATCGGTCAGGTCCGGCGAAAGCTGCCGCATCGCGTGGGGCAGTGACAGGCCGATAATCCCGCGTACCTGTTCCAGCGGCGGGCTGTCCAGCCCCTCGGCCGCATAGGTCTGGGCCATCGCAGCGGCGATGTGGTGCTGGCTGTCTACCAGTGTGCCATCCACGTCGAACACCGCCAAACGCAATGGCTGGCTCATAGATATTCCTCGAACGGGTCATCTGCCACGTCGCGTTCATCCCATGCAAAGGTTGCCCATGTCTGTTTCATATGGGCCGGCATCGGCGCGATGATTTTCACCATCTTGCCGGTCATAGGATGTGGAAAAGACAGGCTGCGGGCGTGCAGGTGCATTTTGCGGCTGATCTCGCCACCCAATTGCGCACCCCAGCCATCGCCCTGATTTTCCTGACCCGAGCCACCATATTTACCATCACCGATAATCGGGTGGCCCATTTCGGCCATATGCGCCCGCAACTGGTGTGTGCGCCCCGTGATCGGCACCAGCGCCACCCATGCGCAACGCTTGGCGGCGGAATCCAGCACCATGTAATCGGTGGTCGAGCGTTTGGCCCCGTCCGTATGCGCCACATCGTTAGGGTGGATGCAGACCATCTTTTCATGGCCATGCCCGCCCGCCTTTAGCAGCCCGTATTTGATTGTGCCCATCTTGGGCGTCGGACAGCCGGCAACAGCGGCCCAGTAAACCTTACGGGTTTCGCGGGAACGGAAGGCCTCGGTCAAGGCGGACGCCACTTGCCGCGTGCGGGCCAGCAGCAGGATGCCGGATGTATCCTTGTCCAGCCGGTGCACCAGCCGCGGTTTCTGGTCATAGCCAAAGCGCAGGGCATCGGCCAGCATATCCACATGGCGGGTCTGTTTGCTACCGCCTTGCGTTGGTAGGCCCGGCGGCTTGTTTATCGCAATCAGGTGATCGTCACGATACAGAACCGCATCCTGCATCATTTCAACGTCGGCGTTGCTGATCATGTCATAGGTTTTGGCCCGCGCGGTAATTTCGTGCGGTTCGGGCAATGGCGGCACCCGCACCATCTGCCCCGCCTGCACGCGCGTGTTGGCCTTTACGCGGCCGCCATCCACACGGATGTCACCCTTGCGGCACATCTTCTCGATCCGCCCTTGGGCGATATGCGGAAATATCCGGCGGAACCAGCGGTCCAACCGCTGATCGCCATCATCATCAGCCACTTCGATTTTCTGAACACCACTCATGACCAAAACGTCCTTGCTGCAAACAGCCCTAAAATTATTGCCGCCAACGACAGAAACACCGAGGCCGCCGCATATAGCCCCGCCTGTGTTGTGTCGCCGCGCTCATATATCGTCAGCACATCCAGCGAGAACGCCGAAAATGTGGTAAACCCGCCCAGAACACCAGTCATCAGAAACGGCGCCATTTGCCGCGTCATACCTTTGTGGGCCAGTGTTACCACGATCACCCCCATGATGAATGACCCAATCACATTTACCGCAAACGTCCCCCACGGGAAACCGGGACCGAACAGACGGATAGTGCCAACGCCCGTCAGATAGCGCAGGCTGGCACCGATTGCGCCGCCAAGGGCGACCTGAAGTAGTGTTACATAAGACATGCAGGTTCTTTCATGCCACGGGGCCTATTTGTCAACCGCCCTGCCGTTTGGCGCGCAGTTTGGCAAAATAATCCAGCCGCTTTTTCAACTCGCGCTCGAACCCGCGCTCAACGGGCTGATAGTAAACCCCGTGCTTCATGCTGTCGGGGAAATAGTTCTGGCCGGAAAACCCGTCTTCGGCATCGTGGTCGTAGGCATAGCCATCGCCATAGCCCTGATCCTTCATCATCGACGTTGGCGCATTCAGGATATGTTTGGGCGGCGGTTCCGAGCCGGTCTTTTTCGCCGCCGCCATCGCTGCCTTGAACGCCACATAGGCCGCATTCGATTTCGGCGCCAGCGCCAGATAGGTCACCGCCTGCGCCAAGGCCAGCTCGCCTTCGGGGCTGCCCAGCCGTTCATAGGTTTCCCATGCGTGCAGACAAACAGCATGCGCCTGCGGGTCGGCCAGACCGATGTCTTCGACTGCCATGCGGGTGATACGGCGCGCCAGATAACGCGGGTCTTCGCCCCCCGTCAGCATCCGCGCCATCCAGTAAAGGGCTGCGTCAGGGTCAGAACCGCGCACGGATTTGTGCAGGGCGGAAATCAGGTTGTAATGCTCGTCCCCGCTTTTGTCATAGATTGCGGCGCGGCGCATCAGGCGGGTGGACAGAGCCTCAACATCCAGTTTCTTGTCGCCCTTCCATGCCATCACCTGTTCAATCAGGTTCAACAACGCCCGCCCGTCCCCGTCGGCCATCTCCAACATAGCCTCGCGGGCCTCGCCGGTCAGTGGCAGGGCGCGATCCAACTCCTTTTCCGCCCGCTGCGCCAATCGTTCCAGATCGGCCAGCGTCAGGCGGTTCAGTACCAGAACCTGCGAACGTGACAGCAGGGCCGAGTTAAGTTCAAACGACGGATTTTCCGTGGTGGCCCCGACCAGAACGATGGTGCCATCCTCCATATGCGGTAGGAACCCGTCCTGCTGGGCCTTGTTGAAACGGTGGATTTCATCAACGAACAGCAGGGTGCCCTTACCGTTCTGCCGCCGGATTTTTGCGGATTCGAATACTTTTTTCAGATCGGCAATGCCTGTAAAAATGGCACTGATCTGTATAAACGCCAGATCGGTTTCATCTGCCAGTAGCCGCGCGATAGTAGTTTTGCCCACACCGGGCGGCCCCCACAGAATAAGCGACGACAGACTGCCCGCCGCCAGCATCATACCCAGCGGCGCATCCGGCCCGATCACCTGTTCCTGCCCGATCACTTCGGAAAGGGACCGTGGCCGCAACTTGTCAGCCAACGGACGCGGGGTGTCCTTTGTGGATACTTCGGGCGCGGTGTCGAATAAATCTACCATGTGGCAAACCTATTCCCCTGCGCCCAAAGAGAAAAGCAAAATGGACCTTCCGAACCAACGGAAGGCCGTTTCTTAGTGCAGGTTCGAGGCAAAGTTCATCGAAACCACCTGATTGTTGATGCCGTCGATCTCCATCACCGGTCCCATTGCTGTCATATCGACACCAACCCGTTTCGCCCATCGTGGCCAGTTGGCGTTCAGCAGCGTCAAACACTGGGTCGCCCCAAGGCTCCGTGCGGCTTTGGCCAGTTCAAACACCAGTTGCGCGTGAACACGGCGACGAATCCGGGCCGGCACATCGTGCGACACAAACAACCGCGAGCTTTCCCAGACTGTTTCGGACACGGGGGCCTCCTCGTACAGCAAATGCGAGGGGATTGTATCCAGCAAACCCCGCTGGGCATCCCGAATCATATAGCTGTAAATCCCGCAATGTGCGGTGGTCGGGGTCAGGCGATTACCCGCCAGAACTTTGCCCAATTCATCATGCACAACAACCCAGCGACTGGCCGGTGTATCGTACTGGTCGTATTCCATGCCCAATGCTTCGGGAAGGTCCCATTTGTTTTGAACTATGAACAGCTCGCGTCTAGCGCGGAACATATTGGCGAACAGCTCGCCGTTTTGGTGGATGTTTTCGAACGAAAGTGTAGTGGTCTGCATGGCAGCCTCCTGCAGGTAAGTGGTTGGAACCTTGCGGAAGGCAGATACATTCAGAGCAAGCCGTAGTCCTTGGCACGTTGAATGGCTTCGGCAGTGGTGCGGGCCATCAGCTTTTGACGAGCAGACGTCAGTCGAGCCTTAAGCGCACTTTCCGAAATTCCTATATACGCAGCCGCAGCTGCATGCCTGTGACCGTCCGCAATTAATTTAAGCGCCTCAGTCTGTGCTTTTGTAAGCCGGTGTGGCGGTTCGGTCATTTCATGAAGCTGGATTGCGATGGCTTGCACCTCTTCAATCTCGCTGTCTTCAAATTCCCGATCTGCCCGCGCCACGCTGACAATTGTCCGAGAACGGATTGGCCCACAAGAGATCGTTGCCCCGTAGGTTAACCCGAACCTTGCTGCCTCTTTGAAGATGCCAAAAGGATCGGGGATAATTCGATTGCTCCACCGCGTCCAACCTGTGGTGCAAAAGCCCCAGGCCGTCATCGGATCGCGCAATACATATCCGTTTTCGGTATAGTGATCCGTCCAGGCCGGATCATATGTTTGGAAAGACATCAGCGCCGACGTAAAACGGATATGAAGGCCAACGAAGTAGCCTTTCGGGGCCAAATCCCCCAGCCTTTTCAGCTCTCGGTCAAACACTGTCTTTTCGAACATGTCTTTTTAGACATGTTGAATGAATCGCCGTCAACCTTAAATTGCAAGTATCCGAAACCAAAATTATAGTAGGTTATTGTGAACACAATTGATCCAGATCTTTTCGCCAAATTAATGTCACTTCCAGATGGGGTCCGGTTGGATTTACTGGAATTTCTGGGTGCAACACCCGTTGGGCAAGAACAGCTGAACACTATGATTGACAACATCGAAACGTCGATCATGGAAAAACGCAAATCTCGTGCAACTGGCCCGAATTAAAGCATTTTTACGGTATTATTCTACGGCATCTATAGAGAGATAAATTTTTAGAACCAAAGCAAAAACCCCGCCGCGAGGACGGGGTTTTTCTTTTGTCAGGCCTTTTCAAAAGCCCGTGAAATCCTATTCGTCTGCGGCCGATTCTTCGGCAGCAAGACGCGCTTTGTCAGCGGCGCCTTTGGCCGAAACGTCGCGGTCAACAAATTCGATAATTGCCATCGGCGCCATGTCTCCGTAACGGTAACCGGCCTTCAGCACGCGTACATAACCGCCGTTGCGGTCTTTGTAGCGGGGGCCAAGCACATCAAAAAGTTTGGCGACATACTGATCTTCTTTCAGACGGCTTGCGGCCAGACGGCGGGCGTGCAGATCGCCGCGCTTGCCCAGTGTGATCAGTTTTTCCACGACGCGACGCAGCTCTTTGGCTTTGGGCAGAGTGGTTTTGATTTGTTCGTGTTCAATCAGCGAACCCGCCATGTTGGCAAACAATGCCTTACGGTGTTCGTGAGTACGGTTCAGGCGACGATAGCCTCTCGCGTGGCGCATTTTTTCAGTCCTTCTTCAGGTTTATACTTTGTCTGACCTCCCATGCGTGTGGGCGGCTCTCCTTGGGGCGGTATTGCCCGGCTTTCCCCGCAAACTGCGGGCATTGAAACGGAGCGGACCAAAGCCCGCTCCGCATATTCCTAGAACTGGTCTTCGAATTTCTTCGCCAGATCTTCGATGTTCTCTGGTGGCCAGTCTTCGACGTCCATGCCCAGATGCAGACCCATGCCCGACAGCACTTCTTTGATCTCGTTCAAAGATTTGCGGCCAAAGTTCGGGGTGCGCAGCATTTCTGCTTCGGTTTTCTGGATCAGATCGCCGATGTAAACGATGTTGTCGTT
>CAZIDQ010000010.1:14694-38550 GCA_964538015.1 uncultured Marinosulfonomonas sp. | reverse complement strand
GGCCTATCGCGGGTCATACGGGCTTAGTTCGGCCAGCATGCGGTTTTCCAATGTTTACGGCCCGAATTCATGGCGCAAAAGCAGCGTGATTTCCGCCTTTTGCAAGATGTATCTTCAGGATGGAAAATTGCAGATCAACGGCGACGGGCTGCAAACCCGCGATTATATCTATGTTGATGATATTTCAGACGCGATCACACGGGTTATCCAGCAAGACGGCCAAGGCATTTTCCAACTGGGCACCGGTATCGGCACTTCAATTCTGGAGATTGCCGATATCTTCCTGTCGCTTGATCCTGCCCGCAAAATCGAACTGGTCCATGTCGATGCGCTACCCGGCGAAGTCCGCCACAACAAGGCCGATATCAGCCGCATCCGCAACGAATTGGGTTTCAATCCCACTTATTCCGTTGAACGCGGCATCCGTGAAACGATAGAATGGTTCATAAACCACAAAGCGTAATCCAACAGGAAAGAGTTATCAGTATGTCTCAGGCACCACGCACAATGACCCTGATCGGGTTGAAATTTCTGGGCGCCCTTGCGGCGCAAAAACGTGATGGCGTTTATCTGGAAGTCGGGCCGCTGTTTGGTTCCTCGACCAACTTCATCAACGACAGCCGCGTTGGCGATGCACCAATCCACACAATCGATACCTTCGAGGCCGCACCTTGGGTCAAGAAACGTCTGGGCATCGATCTTAGCCGTGAAATGTTCGATAAATTCACCCGCGACATCGACAATCTGGTCGTTCACGAGGGTTTCGCGCCAGACGTGGTCAAAGATACCTGGAAAGACGACATCGGTTTCTATTTCGATGACGCCACCCACGGCGATCCGGGCTGGACCGACAATTTTGAATTCTTCAGCCAGTTTTTCAACGATGAAACCATCATCTGCGGCGACGATTTTGCCAGCGGCTGGCCTGACATCGTGCGCAATGTTTACGCCTATGCCGAAGACTGGGGCGTAAAGCTGTTTGTCATGGGCCGCGTCTGGGCGATTGCCCGCAAAGACGAAGACCGGATCGTTAGTGCGGTCAACGCCGTTTGTCCCAAACTGGAAGGCGTCGGCATCACCACCCGCCATGGGGATGACGAGCGCAGCAATATGGCCGCGTGTTGGTCGTGGGGTCTACACCAGAACAAAACACTCGACAGCTTTTCGGTTGATACCGGTGGAAAACTGAAAGGTCAGGTTGTTACCTTTGCTGGCGGTGCATTGAAAACCACCGCTGATATGGGCAAGGACACCGTTGATCTGCAGGACGTAAACCAGATCTATTTCAGTTTTGACAAAAAACTGACCGTGCAACTGTGTTTGGTAAACGCGGTGGGAAAAACCCAAAATACCAAGGCGTATAAATCCGGCCAGATGATCGACATCCCCGAAGGCTCGCGCATAACAGCATTGCGTCTTTCCGATACATGAAAGTCCTTTACGTCACTGCGAATGTTCTGGGAGATGCGGGCGCCAATGCGGCCGAAATTTTCCCGCGGTTGGCGATAACGAACAGGGCTGTTGATCGGGTAATCGTTGCGGACTACGGCAAAAACCGCCACATCATTCGCGATAAACAGTTCTGCGAATTCTTGCGCTTGCGGCGGCCCCGCTGGGGGCGGCGACTGTATGTTGCCATTCGCAACGGGCTACGGATTGCCAAGAAAAGCAAAGACGAAGGCATTGATTTTATCCATGTCTTTTATCGCCAGAAAAGCATCCCGATGATCGTATTCATACGGATCGGCCTGTTCCTTCTGCGTAGTAAATCCACCATCATCGTCGATCACCGATCGGTCAATCTGGCCCGTGGCAGGCGTGAATTTTTTAAAAAACTGGCCAATTTTGTGATGCAGGTTTTCACCCATCATTTGGCGGGCAATCCCTGGGCCGTGGAAACCAACCATTTTCGTGTGTTCAAACCCAAACACATCATTGATCTGGGATACGACAGCCTGCCCGAAGGCGATGCCAAAGAACTGGAGCCCAGCCAGCCCGTCAGCATCTGGTTTATCGGCTCGCTGAAACCAAAGAACCGCAAATCCGATTTCCTGATTGATGTGTTCAAACGGATCACCGAAAAGGAAGGCGTCAGCGACCAATTCCATATCCGCGTTGCCGGACCTGCCAAACCCGATCAAAAACAGGCGCTGCGGGCAAACCCCAACGTCACCTATCATGGCCGTATGCCGCGTGCGAAACTGTATGAACTCTTGCGCGCCCACCCCGGTGTCGGCATGGCGTTTATGAATATGGAATTCCATTCCTACGCGCCGTCCCTGAAATTCTGCGAATATGCAATCATGCGCTACAGCATCGTTTCCAGCGACACCCTTGGCCTGCGCACACAAGCCCAGCGGATGAACATGGATGGTGTCATTTTTGCCAAAGAAGACGCCGATGAATGGGCGGATAAGCTGATCTTTGCCGCCAAAGAGTGGCAGGGACTTGCGCCCGAATGGGAAGATGCGCCCTTATGGTCTTATGAAAGCATCTTTGAAAGACAGGTAATCGGCCTATATGAACAGCTCCACGGGTAAAACCGCCACTCACTTTATCGCCATCAACTACCATGGCTTTCACGACGTTAACGCGGCGTTGGAATGTGTGCAGTCCGTACTGGTATCGGCAAAAAACCTGACCGGCGAAATCCGGATCACCCTGTTCAACCATTCTGACAGCCCCGCGCCGCCGGAACTTTCAACAGCCCTGACAACGATGAATGTCGAATTGGCAAATTACCCGGAAAGCCCGAACGGCGAGAGCCTGAACCATCAGTTGGATCAAGCCAAGGGGTATGACTTTTTCTATCGTGTCGATGCCGATGATCTGGTTTCCAAAGGGCGCTTTGGCTGGCAATCGGCGCTAATGGATAATACCGGTTGCGACATCTGCGGTGGCGGGCTGATCTACCATAACATCGTAACTGCGAGCGAACATCAGGTTTTGCCCCCTGAACACCCCGGCACAATGGCCTATTTGTTAAATCACTACTTTTTGCACCCCACTGTTGCCTATCGCATGTCCGCATTTAACCGCGTTAACCTGCGTTACAGCAACCGCCGGCTGGAAGATAAATGTCTGGCATTGTCAGCCTGTAAATCCGGTTTGAAAGTGGTGAATGACCAAAAAATCTACGGCACTTACAACCTGAATCCCAATGCCCGCAACGCCCCACTGTTTGCCCGCCGAAACCGCGCGTTGAATATGGCGTTCATCCGTACCACGCACAGCTATTGGGCATTTCCGCTGGCTTACGGGATATTTGCCGTTTCTATGCTTTTCAGTCAGGATCGCTTGCGCACCATCCGCAAAACCCTGTTTCACCGCAGCGCCGATCCGGCAGTTAATTCAGAATTCGTTTGTGAAAATGCAAAAGCAGGAAAAGCCCGGCCACCATCGTCATAAAGGCGATTCCGTAAACATAAACTGGTGAAATAAAATCGCCGTTATATGTCGGATAAAACCCTTTGCGCATTTCGGCGGTGATATGCACCAGCGGATTGAACCACAGGTATTTCTGATAGATCGCCGGAACATCCTCGTAGACATATAAAACCGCCGAAAGGATAAATAGCGGTTTGTTGATAATCCCCCAAATCCGTTGCCACGCCGGAAAAAGGGACCACAGAAAACAGTTAAGGCTGCCAATCCCCAGCCCAAGCATACCAGCCATCAACATTGCTTTGACCATATGACTATAATTGTGCAGCGTATGGGTTTCAAAAACCAGCTCGATCCCGGTGATCAGCACATAAAACACCACGACATGCGTCATCATATTCAGGAAAAACCGCGCCAGAACCGCATCCAGAAATGTCACCGGAGGGTAACTTAGCAATGGCCGCGAAAAGATCACCGAAACACCCACTTTACGGCTGATGTCCATATACATGAAATAGGGCAAATAGCCGGTGGCATAGAAGATCGGAAAATTTGTTCCCAGACTGGGTGACCGGAAGGCCAGCGAAAACACAGCGCTTAGCAGGGCAATTCCCAGCACCGGTTCCAGCACCACCCACACATATCCACCGGCCGACTTGCCATAGGTCGTCGCCATCTCGCGCAATATCAATGCCGAGATAGAGCGGAACGTGGCAAAGCGGCGCTTGTTTTGGGCCGTCTGGGGTGAACGCATTTGCAAACCGGTTGTTGGCCCTGGGCGGGCAGTAGGATAAACTATTGATCTTACTTATGTCCCACGGGCATAAAACATGCAAATACTGTAAACAGTAAAAAGGCAGCGTCGCGTGACCGAAGCAGAGACCAAACCAGCCCCACGGCCACCCGCCCGCCCCGCGCGGATGCGTTCGCGCCATTTCATGTTGATCCTCAGCTTTGTGTTGATGGTTCTGCTGCCCACCGCCATTGTCATCTGGTATCTTGAAAGCCGCGCTGCCGATCAATATGCATCGACCCTTGGCTTTACTGTGCGACAAGCTGAAAACAGTTCGCCTGCGATAGACTTGATTGGCGGTATAACCAGCCTTGGCGGGGACAGCTCGAAAAACACGGATATCCTGTTTGAATACATTCAAAGCCAACAGTTGATCAGCCAGATCAATGACCAACTGAACCTGACTTCACTCTTTTCAAAACCCGATAACGACCCGATCTTTAGCTACAATCCAGATGGCACAATCGAGGATCTGGTGAAGTACTGGAACCGCATGGTCGATATTTACTACGACAATAAAACCGGCCTGATCGAACTGCGCGTGTTGGCGTTCACGCCCACAGACGCCCACAAAATTGCGCAACAGATCGTTCAAGAAGGCTCGGTTATGATCAACCAGTTGAACGCAACCGCACAAGCAGATGCCACCAAATACGCCGGCGAGGAGCTGGACAAATCCATCAGCCGGTTAAAATCCGCCCGCCAACAACTAACCGAATTTCGCACCGCAAATCAGATTGTTGACCCGAACGCCGATTTACAGGGCCAAATGGGTCTGCTGAATTCTCTCCAGCAACAGCTGGCGGATGCGTTGATCCAGCTTGATCTTTTGGCTGATGTCACCCGCGATAACGATCCCCGCATTGAACAAACCAAACGCAAGATTGACGTGATCAAAGCACGCATTTCCGAAGAACGCCTGAAACTGGTAACCTCGGACGGTGACGGTAGTGCCTTTTCATCGTTGATCGGCAAATTCGAGGCCCTGCGTGTGGACCTGCAGTTCGCCGAACAATCCTATATCAGCGCCCTGTCCTCTTACGACAGTGCCGTCGCCGAAGCCCGCCGCAAAAGCATTTACCTCGCGGCCTATGTCAAACCAACCATCGCACAACGATCCGAATATCCGAACCGCATTATGATTATCGGCTTGGCCGCATTGTTCCTGTTCCTGATCTGGTCAGTCGCGGTTTTGGTTGCGTACAGTATTCGCGACCGGCGCTAGGTAGCGGGGCGAACCATGATCGAGCTTCGAAACCTGTCCAAAACCTTTCACCTGAAAGGCACGCACAAAACGGTTGCCGACCAGATCAACGTACTTTTCCCTACTGGAAAAAGCGTTGCTATTCTGGGCCGAAATGGCGCCGGTAAATCTACGTTGCTGCGTATGATTTCCGGCTCTCTTGGGCCGGATACGGGCGAAGTAATTCGCCACGGGTCCGTATCCTGGCCTGTCGGTTTTGGCGGCGGATTTCACCGCGAACTAAGTGCCGCCCAGAACATTCGCTTTATCGGGCGCATTTATGGTGTCGATACAAACGAATTGCTTGATTTCGTCGAGGATTTTGCCGAGCTGGGCAAGCATTTCCGTCTGCCGATCAAAACCTATTCGTCAGGCATGACATCGCGATTGTCGTTCGGTGTGTCCATGGGCATCAAATTTGATACCTATCTGGTCGACGAAGTAACCGCCGTGGGGGACGTTATATTCAAGGCAAAATGCAACGACGTGTTTTCCGAGCGGCTAAAAACCAGCGGCGCATTGGTGGTGTCCCATTCGCGTAATATGGTTTTGCGAATTTGCGAAAGCGGCGCGGTGCTTGAAAATGGGCGGCTAACTTATTTTGAAGACATCAAAGACGCCATTGCCGAACATGAAAAGAACATGGCGGGCCATTTCGAAGACTGATGTGCCAAAACAAAAAAGGCGGGCCAATACTGACCCGCCTTAAAACCCCGCTCCTGAACGGAACGCGATTTGTAAATTCTTAGCTGCCCGAAGAGGATGCAACTGCGGCAATTGCCAAAAGCGCAAGAACGCCAATAGCTGCGCCGCCACCAAGACTTCCCATCGAGCTAACAGGCGCATCAGGTGCAACCATTGTTTCGCCTTCAATAGCCGGGTCAACAAGGTTACCTGCTGCTACAGGTGCAACGGACGCAACGGCCAATGCAACCGCCAGAGATACAGAAAGATGGAACCGCATATTGGTCTCCTAAATACAGTTAACGTGAGCTACTCATTACTACAGAAACCGATTGCCGCAAATACCACTTGCGTAAACCGCAGTCACCCATCAAAAATCCGCCGACTACCGCGACAGCTGTTGCATAAATGCATATTCCAAATCCCGCCCAATCCACTGGCGGCTTTGCCAAATCTTGTTACCGGATGATAGCCAGTAGTGGTTTTTGAACGATATTTCCTGATTATTACAGCTTTCAATCAGGTGCCTTGTTGATACCTGTAATCCATATATCTCAATTACCTCTGTCCCGATTGCCTGGATACCACACCGAAAACTGCTGCGCTGAATTTGGTTTTCCCCGTCCAGATAATCATGGATTCGGACAACTTCACCCTGGCCATTATGTAATGCCCTGATAGTACCCGAAACGCTTGCCGCCATCAGATCCGGCCCCAGACCGCGGGTTGAAACCAGCACACCCTGACGAAACCCAAGCCCGATCCCGTCGCCTGCAATCCATGTTATCACACCGGCGTTTTCTCCGGCAGGGCTTAGGGTGGCGTAGGCATTTCGCACTTCAATTCCCGCCAGCAATACCTTGACAGGGGAGGCATCAATCGCTTCGCGGGTTATCAATTTACGTGGGTCAGCCGGGCGCACAGATTTCTTGAACAGGCCGGTAAACCCTTTTACCATCTGGAAAAGCGGCGCAGCATCGGCGTCGGCCTGCGCCTTGTCTTTGGTCGAGCTACAGCCGGACACAGCAACAAACAAGCCGATCAACAAGCCAGTCAATTTACCTGCGCCGCTCATCTCCAGAACCGCCCCCAACGCATCTCCAATGACGGATCATGCCATTCGCGCACCTGTTCATACAAACGGTTATCAATATTCAGCCGCGCCCCGCCGTCGCGTGACAGGGATTTGATTGTTGTTGTGACATTCCGGCGGGACGGTCGGCCAACAGCCCAACTAACCGGAATTGTCAGTCGCAACCCTTTGTCAAAAGAACCTTCACCAAAATCATCAAACGACACATCCGTCAAAGTGAAATACGCTCCGACCTTCCAGCCATTGGCAAACTCCCGATCCAGCGTAAACGTCGCGCCCCAATCCTCGGCCAGATACCGCCCTACATCGACTTGGCCGTGAAACCCGTTGCCAAAATCATAATATGCCGAAGCATGACCGGTTACCGTATCATAATCCTGAAAACCGAATAGCTGATCGAAATCACGCTGCTGTACATAGTTCAATTCGGCCCCCAGCGCCAAACGGCTATCCACCGGTTTCCACAGCACTTCGGCTGATACCCCGCCATACATTTGTTCCAGATAACCGGCACTAATTCGTCCATAAAGGTTCTTTCCGGGCTGGAAAAAGTAATCCACCGTCAAGCGGTCAACCAACGGCCCGTCCGCCGCTGCATAAATATTTGCATCCGATCGGACATGCTGAATCACAGAATCCGATACACGGTCCGTATCCAGATTTCCCGCCACCGGTTGCCGGATAGCACCGGACAACGAAAGGCCAGACCCCAGATCCAGCCGCGCACTTGCTTCCAATCCGGTTTGCGCGGTGATCGGTTGGTTTGGATCAAACACGCTAACCAATAAATAAGGCGCAAGCCCCCAAGACAATTTTGGATAAAGCCCGGGCAGAGGCTTGACGCGATCCTGCGGTGCGACCACCCCAATATCGGCCCGCGCAAATGACAGTCTGGCACCGTTTGGCGCATGCTCCAGCTGTTCAATATCACCGCGCTGCAACGTGATTATGCTTGGGCGCATTCCCTCGACCGTCGGTTCGATCCGAAAGGTTTCAACCGAAGCCGGCAAAACCTGTGTCAGTATCCGCGCCGTGCGCCCGACAGCCTGTGGTGCTGCCTCGTAGCGTAGGTTGCGGAAACGGACATAGGCCGTCGATCCGGTCAATTTCAATGCTTCCAGTTTCAACCCCTCGGCCGCCATGATCTTGGCAATCGCGCCTTGCATGGCTGTCGTGGCTACTGGGTTATCGACCCATCCGACACCCCAGGATTCCGGACTGATCTGGCGGGACGGACGTGGTTTAACGGGCAATGGTGCCGGTCCCAGGCTGCCGCCATTCGGGTTGTGGCGCGGGTTAAAGGTTATGTTCGCCGACACCGCCAGCACCGATCCGTACAAATAAGCCGCCGACAGATGCACCCCTCTGGACACGCGGTAATCCACTCCAAAATTCAACGGCGAACGGTGCACCAGACGGTCCGCTGCAAGACCACGTGTGGTTTCGCCTGTGTAGGCATCCGAGGAATACTCGGCCTTGAACGTCAAACGGTCATTGGCTGCGTAGCTGACCCCGCCAAAAAAGGCAGCGTCACCCCGAAACCAATGGTCGAAACTGGGCTTGCCGCCCAATCCGTAATCACCGGGGCGGGTCTTGAACCCGTTATGCAAAACTCCCAGCGGATTGGTAAACCCGTTATATGATCCCATCCGCCCCCAACCGATACCGCCGGTCAGCGACAACCGTTTGCCGATTGTTTTGGTGGCGACGATATACTCGCTGGAATACAGGCCGGTGCCCATAAAGTCCTGCAAACCAATCGCAACAGCCGGACGATATTTCCCCTCGTCAATAAACCGATAGCGCAAATCGAAACTGCGGTCCCATGTTCGCCCGCCGGTAGGGGACCAGTTATCGATGGTTGCATAGCGAAAACTGCCCGACAGACGCGGGGTTATCTGGAAACTAAGCGTGGTTCGGGTTTGACCTTGAAACGTCGAAACCGTTGTCGATAACTCGCCGTCCTCGGCACTCTGGGCCGTGGGCATATCGATCAGCCCGGGGGTGCCATAAAGGTTATAGGTGTATTTTGGTGCAATCGCTGTATCGGCCAAAGCAGGACAGGCAACCATCAAACCCAGCCCGACAACAACGGCCAAAGGGTTATTAATTGTCAACACCCGTGAATTAAAACTATTCGAACCGAAACACACCAAGGACATTCGCACGCCATCACTCCACCCGTCACCAATAGCCAAGAAATACCTTGGATGGGTGGGTTTCACAACAATTGTTATTTGCGGCTTTGGCCCTGCGCAATTATCAAGTGTCGGCTTTTTGCCTACTTATACAACGGCATCGTTATTGCAATCCAGATGTATCCGCCGCGCCGCACGAACCCACAAAGCAGCATCAATATCCTCGCGAAAAACTATGTCTTGCGGCGGGTGGCTTTGTGTCAGTTTCAGATCGGGTTGCACTGCTTTGTGACGTTCAATCAGTTGCGCGTTCGCAGGTGCAAAAAAATCGGCCATATTTTCCAGTTCTTGTCGTGTAAACAAACAGGTTTTCGCCTCTTGCCCGTACTCCAGATCAAAAGCATCCTGAACAGCCGAAAACAAATCGTCGCCTGCACCATGACCGCCCGCAATAACCAGCCCCGCCCATGTGGGCAGCGGTTGTGGCGATACATTCGAAGCCCCGTTATTCACCCGCTCCAGTGCATCCGCCTTGATTGGCGTATCCAGCACATCCAGCATTGTACCCAGCACCCCACCGGGCTGTTTTCTGGCGATGCTAAAGTCGACAAACCGGATCATTTCCGGCGCAAATCCGCTTAGCAAATGATCATATAACGCCAGATAATCGCACCACAGCCCGTCCACCATTCCCGTTTCAAACGCCTGTGCCATCAAAACAGGGGGACGTGGCGGGATACGGCTGCGGGCAATTTCCAAATAAACGGACTGTAGGAACTGCCATTGTTCCCGCAGAAAACAGATCAGCCTGATACTTTCAAACCCGTCAAAAATGTGTGCCAACGCCGCCATGTCCACACGCCCACCGGCACCACCACCACGGGAAAATTCTTCGCTCGACAATAACAGGGTCACATCGCTGTCCACATATTGCGCCGCCAATGCGCGCAGGGTACCGATCCCGCCATCAGGCAGATCATAAGCCAAAGGCAGCGCGATCCAGTCGGTTAGCAGACCGTGGTGCCCGCTATGCTTGCCCAGCGCCGGATAGACCACCCCGTGTTGCGCCAGCAAATCACGGTTGGCATGGAACGTATCCTGAATGGTTGTCGTCGCCGTTTTGTGGGTTCCGATATGCAAAACCAGCCTAGCCATTGTGCAACGTGTCCTTCAACACATCCAGATACATCCGGCCAAAGGTCTCGCTTGGTTCCAGAACCGCCTTTTCCGCCCATTCATTCCACGCATTGATAAATAATTCGCCACGATACGACCCGTCCAGCCGATGTTCCTGCACCGCCCGCAACCAATGGCGAAAGCTGGCCGGGTTGGCCCCATGCGCAATATGCGCCTTTGGCCCGCGCCTTGCTGTGTTGTCCCAGCCGGGCATAATTCCCGCAATGGTATTGTCCGGCAACTGCCGCCGATACGACGGCTTGACCGATCGCCGTGCCACCGCGTTGTAATCATAAATCAGCCCGCCAAACCCGTCCGCCGGTGTGGCACCGCCCATCCGGTTGCCCAAAGGCCCGCCAAACAGAAAATCCTCGCCTTTGACCAACCCGTGCGGTGGCATTTCCACCCAGAAATCAAACAGGTCTTCGGCAACTTCGCTTTTGCCTTTCACATGGAAGGAAACCGCACCCAACTCAACCTCGCCAATGCCAGCCTGTTGCCATGACTTGCGCATCCGCGCAATATTTCGGGCCGGGTCGGGCATATCCTCGGGGCGATAGATCACAAATCTGGGACGCGTTCCGTCAGGCCGCTGATAGCGTTCATCACGCATATAGGGCAGGGATGATTGCACCAGCCCTTTCTCGAACCCGTCGCGGTAACTTTGATCCAGCAGCACCTCGCCCGACAGCCCGTCCCAGTTGCGCCGCCAACTTTCATTTGCCCAGCACAGGTAGAACGGGAACGCCACGTCAGGCCGTTTCAGCAGGTTATCCAGTGGCGTTTCCAGCACCCGTTTGCCATCAAACCAGTAGTGATAGACGCAAAACGCATCAATCCCCGCTTGCGCCGCCAATTCCGCCTGCTGCCCCATCACTTCGGGTGCGCGCAGGTCGTAATAGCCCAGATCCGCCGGAAGCATCGGTTGTAAATGCCCGGGGAACATCGACCGTGCCCCAAGGGCCGCCCGCCATTCGGTATAGCCTGCCCCCCACCACGCATCGTTCTCCGCAATCGGGTGGAACTGCGGCAGATAGAATGCGCTGGTGTAACTGGGCTTCGCAAGCAGTTTAGCCATAGGTCCACAGCCAATTTCACTGCTCTGGCGCACCGCCATTCCCGCCGCCTGTGCCAGCCCGCCGATTGCCCGCTCAAACGCATGGGCAAGGGTGCCGTCAACCTGTCCCGTTTCCGCCTCGAATACCGCAGAATCCAGCCGCAGTGCGCGGATCATGCCCAGCATCAGCGGCTTGATCCAATACATCGACCCCGCCGGAAACGACAGATCATCCGCCGCCCCGTCCAGTTCCAGCCGCCGTAACAACATGGTGGTTTTATCCCTGTTCGAGCCCCACCATTGCGCACCCTTGTAATACTGCCCGTCTGCCACCCAGAACCCTGCATCCGGATCGGCCAAAAACCCGTCCAGCTTTTCACCCAACCCGTCGTGCGGCAATATTCCGTCAATCAGATGCTGCCGCCATTCTGCCCCGTCATTACGATGCGGGGATTTTTTGGTATGGATTTTACAAACTGCCTTGTAGCCATCAAATGCCCCCGCATTCAGCAGTGTGATAAACGGCAGGATATCCCGCCCCTTATTGGCCACCGGCACAACCTCTGCCTTGGGGAATTCGGCGCTGATTTCGCCGGCCAGATCGTCTGTTTCAGCCCCGCGCCAAGTTAGCGTCACATACAGATCATAATCAATTTTTAACGCCTTTAACCGTGCTCTAAATTCGGGCCACAGGTCAGGGTAATAAACATGCACAACCACCGCCACAGGGGCACGTTTTCGATGCGGATCAAACCGCAACACCTGCTCGGGGCAATCGGGAAACCGCACAACCGCCCCAGCACGGGTTGGGCGCCCCTCTTTTTGTCCACGACTTAGAAAATGACGAAAAGGCCGCATCCCGCTTTCGGCGACATCGGGGTTCAGACGCAGATAGGCGGCCGGAGAAAACTCGGGGTTTGGTTGCATCCCCGTGGCCTCGCCCTGCAAAATAAAATGGTGCAAGGGAAACAGCCGGTAAAACGGATGCAGCGCCGGATTGGCCCCGCGATAGAAGGTTGCATCGAACATCCCGCTGGTTTTTGCCTGCCATAGATACGCCCATTCCGACGGCCGCAGCGCCAGCGTCCGTACTGCCTTTTGCATACGCCGCAACATCACCTTTGCAATTGACATGCCCCCTCCTTCACCATCCAATCTGATTCCCCAGCACCCTAGCCACGGACCGTTAAGCAACAGCTAAAATCACCCCTCGCTGATCAATCGCCGCGCATGTCGGCCCAGAAATATCAACGCAGGCACCAGCGCCAGCAGGGTGACAACCACCGGATACAACGGTTCGGAAAACTCGGCCGAATAGGTCGGATATAGCCCTGCCCGCACCAGTCCGATCACATGCACCAGTGGATTGAACCACAGCCAGTCGCTGAACGGGGGCGGCACCGCTTCGGGCAGGAACAGCACGCCGGACATGATGAACAGGGGGCGGTTCAGGATCGACCACAACCGTTCCCACAACGGGAACATTTCAAACAAAAATGCGTTCATTGCCCCCACGCCAAATCCCAGAAATGCCGCCAAAAACAGGCCCGCAAACAAGGGCAAAAATGCCAACACTACCGGTTGCCCCGACAGCGCCAGTATTCCGCCAATCACCAGTGCAAACACCAGCAAATGCGTCAGCGTATTCAGGATGAATCGCGCCAGCAACGCGTCCCACCACGTCACCGCCGGATAGGCCAGCAGGGGGCGCGAAAACCGCAGCGCCACACCAATTTTCTGTGCCAGATCACTATAGAGCATAAACGGCAGGTAACCGCTGGCATAAAACAACGCGAAACTTTTGCCCACTGGCGGCTGGCTAAAGACAAAACCAAAGACAAACGTCAACAACGCCACCGCCGCAACCGGTTCTAGCACCGCCCAGAAATACCCCCCCGGGGTGCGCCCGAAACTTGTCGCCATTTCCCGCAGGATCAGGGCGCCTGTGGCGCGGAAGGCTGCAAACTGGCGCAAAATCATATCCCTCGCAGATTAGCTGTTTCTTCAGGTTTCTGGCTTAGAGCAAAGAAATGAAAAAGCGATTACCGCAAAAGGGATTCTTGGTATGAACAGTCCTGTCCGGCTTCCGGTTGCGCCGCCTCAGGCGGTTCCTGTGCCTGCGCCACAAAACGGGCAGACCATGCCCGCGCACAGGCTTCCTCCGCCGGTTCAACAGGCACGATTCCAGCGCCGCCACCGACGGTTTCGCGGTAGTTTTATCCTGTTGGTGATCGCCCCTCTGTTGCTGGCGGCGTGGTATTTATATACCCGCGCGGCGGATCAGTATATCTCTACTGTCGGCTTTGCCGTGCGCACCGAAAAGGCAGGGTCGGGGCTGGATTTACTGGGCGGTATTCCGGGGTTGTCGGCGCTGTCTTCAACCAGTTCTTCGGACACCGATATCCTGTATGAATTTCTGCTTTCGCAGGCCTTGGTGGCCAAGATTGACACACGTCTGAACCTGCGCGAAATCTGGTCACGGCCCGAAAACGACCCTGTTTTCAGGTTTGATCCAAACGGCACAATCGAAGATTTGACCGGTTACTGGTGGCGCATGATGCGGGTTTCCTATGATCCTGGAACGGGCCTGATCACCCTTCAGGCGCACGCGTTTTCCCCCGGCGAAGCACAGGAAATCGCAACCGCCGTGCTGGAGGAAAGCAGCGAAATGATCAACCGGCTGTCATCCATCGCGCGGGACGATACAACGCGTTATGCCCGTGACGAATTCGACCACGCCACCGAACGGTTGCGGGCCGCGCGGCAAGCGCTAAAGGCGTTTCGTGCGCGGACGCATATCGTTGATCCGCTGGCCGATTTGCAGGGGGAAATGGGGGTGCTGGGGCAGCTTCAGCAAAAGCTGGCGGATGAACTGATCGCACTGGATATGCTGCGCAGCACCACACGTGCGCCGTTACGGCGGGACAGCCGCAGCAATGGCGGATCAGATGTGCGTATTGAACAGGCAGAACTGCGGGTGCAGGTCATTCGTGACCGGATTGACAGCGAACGCAACAAATTCGGCGGCGGGGACGGGGGGCGGGATTATTCCGCGCTTGTCGGGGATTTCGAGCGGCTGAATGTCGATCTGGAATTTGCTCAGAAGTCCTATGTTGTCGCCCTTGCCGCACTGGAATCGTCCCGCGCGGATGCCCAGCGCCAGAGCCGTTACCTTGCCGCTTATGTCACCCCTACTTTTGCCGAAAAACCGCTGTACCCGAAACGGATCCAGTTGCTGGTCATTATGGCGGTTCTGCTGGTGCTGGGATGGGCTGTTATGGTGCTGGTCCTATATAATCTGCGCGACCGGCGGTAGCAGGGGTGCACCGATGATTGTCTTGCAAAATCTATCGAAAACCTATGTCACCCAAGGGGTGCACAAGGTGGTGGCCAATGACATCACCTTTACCTTTCCCGACCGCGAAGCCGTGGGATTGCTGGGACGCAACGGGGCCGGGAAATCCAGCCTGTTGCAAATGATTGCAGGGGTGATGGACCCGGACGAAGGGGCGATCTTTTCAGACGGGCAGGTTTCATGGCCGGTCGGGTTTCAAGGTAGCTTCCACCCCGATCTAAGCGGCGCCGAGAATGCCCGTTTCGTGGCCCGCCTATACGGAATCGATACCAGCGGAATGGAGGGGTTTGTTCAGGAATTCGCCGAATTGGGCGACCATTTTTACCTGCCTGTGCGCAGCTATTCATCGGGTATGCGGGCGCGGCTGGCCTTTGCGGTGTCGATGGCCGTGCCCTTTGACACCTACCTGATAGACGAAGTCACATCGGTCGGTGATGCCGCCTTTCGTGCCAAAAGCGAAGCCATGCTGCACCAGCGGATGGAACACAGCGGTGCGATTGTTGTGTCCCATTCGATGGACCTGCTGCGGCGTATCTGCCAATCAGGGCTGGTGCTGGAAAACGGGCGGGTATTTTACTATGCCCGCATTGAACGCGCAATCGAACATCACAACTACCTGATGCAGGGCCAATTGCCGCCATGGATGCGCTGATGCACCCCCCGCCAATTACCGTTCTGATGGCCACCCGCAACGGCGCCCCCTATCTGGAAGGACAATTGCGTAGCATCACCGCGCAATCCCGCCCCCCGACACGGATGATCATTTCCGATGATGGCTCAACCGATGAAACACCGCACATCCTGCGCCGTTTTGCCAACACCGCCCCCTTTTCCGTGACCCTGATCAACGGCCCGCAACAAGGCGTAGCACAAAATATGTTGGCGCTTCAGGCGCACGCACCCGCCGGTTATATTGCCTTTGCCGATCAGGATGATGTCTGGCTGCCCGATAAACTGGCCCGTGGTGCGGATGCCCTGTCGTGCCTGTCCGCCAACCAGCCCGCCCTGCATACCGCGCGGCGGATCATTACCGATGCCAACCTGACACCACGCGGCACCACGAAACACCCGCGCCGCACGCCCTGTTTTGCCAACGCGCTGGTGCAAAACATCGCCCCCGGCAATACCATCATGTTAAATCCTGCCGCAACAATTCTGGCCCAAACCGCCGCAACCGATCTTGATAACCGCCACCTGCCGTTCCACGACTGGTGGCTTTACCAGCTGCTGACCGGCACCGGCGGGCAAGTGATTTATGACCAAAAACCGGCACTATATTACCGCCAACATGGCAACAATTTTCTTGGGGCGGGGCGTGGGATAGTCGGGCGAATAACCCGCATCAAAACCCTGTTTGACGGAACCTATGGTACATGGTTATTGGCGCAAGCCAAGGCGCTGGAGTGTTCCGCTAGCCGGCTAACCGATCCGGCTCAAAAACAGCTTGGCCGGTTTTTATCGGCCAACAAACGGCGACACCTGAGAGTATACCGCCAATCGCTACCGGAACAAATCCTGCTGCAACTGGCCCTGACCACCCGTCGCATCTAGCAAGTGTTTAAACCCCCTTAACGCCCTACATCCCGCTTTAATAAAATCGAATCCGTTCGTCCAACCACAGCCACATTTGCGCCCCGCCCATTCCCGTATTCCCCTTCACCTTGGCTGCATTACCAAAGTGGGAACGGGACATGGCAGAATTCAATTACAAAGCCGTCTTCAATAGCGCCGCATGGGCCTATCTGAACGGCATCGCCAATTTTGAACTGGTGCCCGACGGGGGTGGGTTCCGGCTTTATGGCGGATCGGGATCTTATGGCGGAATCATCGGATTTGACCTGACGGCCGGTGCCGCGGCAACGCATACCGGCGACTGGCTGGTGAATGACGGCAGCAACAGTTTCCGGCTGTCGGATTTCACATTAACCGGACCCGACCTGCTGGTCGCGGAACTGGGCAGCAACCATCTGGAGCGTTATAATTTCAACGCGGGCGGCGACCTGATCACTCCGGTGCCTGTTGCCTATAGCGGGCCCAGCCCGGCACTAACACCGCAGATCACCGGTTTTTCGGTTGGCGCAACCCAATTCGTTGCCACCGGCGGCGGGGCGGGTGGGCCTGCCGGGCTGAATATTTACGAGGTACAGGGCACCACGCTGGTGCACCGCGACACGGTGGCGGACCACATCAAGGTGACCATCGGCGACATTGCCGACCTGATAACCGTCACGGTGGGTGGCAGCGATTATCTGGTGGCCGGATCAACCAAAGACGGTGGCATCAGCACCTTTACCGTTGGCGCGGACGGCACGGCGCATCTGGTCGATGCCATCGGTGTAAAAGAAGGTCTGTGGCTGTCCGGAATGGATAGCCTGACCGCAACCGAGGCAAACGGCACCAGCTATGTCATCGTGGCCTCGACCAATTCGGGTTCACTGTCGGTGGTACGGATTAATCCGATGGGCGTTTTGTTCGTCACCGACCATATCACCGACACGTTGAACACGCGTTTCGCACATGTCGATGCGATTGACAGTTTCACAACAAACGGGCGCGGTTTTGTCGTTGCAGGGGGCAGCGATGACGGGCTGACTCTGCTGGAAATCATGCCCGATGGCAGGTTGCTGGAACACGACAGCATCGCCAATCAGGCGGGCTGGACGCTGGAAAACATAACCGCGATCAAAGCAGCCGTTTTCGGGACCGAGGTGCAGATTTTTGCCGCCGGCAGCCGCACATCGGGGATCATGCAATTCACTATTCCAACAACTGCACTGGCCACGCCGATCACCGGCAATGATGCGAACAACACCCTGACGGGTGGCGGGCTGGATGATTTGATCTATGGCGGCGCGGGCGATGATAAACTGTATGGAAACGCCGGCGATGACATCCTGTTTGGCGGCAGCGGTCTGGACAAACTGTTTGGCGGGGCGGGCGCGGATGTGTTCATCATGGACGCTGGTCCCGATCAGGACCAGATCCGCGATTTCCAACTGGGCATAGACCGGATCGACCTAAGCAGGTGGGGCATGATCTATCATCCTTCGGAACTAACGGTCACCGCACGCACTAACGGGGCCAGCGTCGGGTTTGGCGACCTGATATTTCGAATATGGACAGATGACGGCAGCACCCTGACCGCTGCCGATTTGACCAGCGACAGTTTTCTATTCTGATGATGTCGGGAAATTACTTCGCAGCCGGTCATGCCGGTTTCGAAATTTGGTAAATAGGGGGCAGATATGCCAATCAGCGGAAACGGAACAGCAGTCACCGGATTAGGCGGCGCACAAGGATACGGCGAAACCGCGTTGGCCCGTAGCGATGACGGGTCACTTCAGGTTGATGTATCATCGATCTTTGAAGGCGGATTCAATTATTTCGGCAGCACATTTTCCGGTACGCAATTGTTTATCAACACCAATGGCACGATCAGTTTCGGCGCGGACCAAACGCAATACCCTACCGCCACAAACGCAGCCAGTTTCGACAACATCATCGCGCCGTTCTGGGCCGATGTGGACACACGAATTGACGGGGAAGGGGCCGAGAGCGGTCAGGTCTGGATTGATCAGGATATTGCCACGGACACGGTAACCATCACATGGGAAAACGTCGGCAGCTATCGCCGCAATGCCGACCAGACCAACCTGTTTCAATTGCAACTGGTTGATCGCGGCAGCGGTGATTTCGATATTGTGATGCGCTACGAGCGAATCGACTGGACCGCCGGGACCAGCATTGATGACACCGGCGCGCGGGCACAGATTACAGCGTTACGGCTGCCGGAAACCGTAAAAATAGGCTCTAACCCTGCTGATCTGGATACAATCACCGGCAACACCGGCGTAACCGGTTTGTGGGTTTACGAAATGCGGGGCGGCGGAACAGGGACACATCAGCCGGTTTCGGGGCTGGTGCTGACCGGCACCCCTTATGGCGATGTTCTAAACGGGGCAGGCGCAGATGACCTACTGCGCGGGCTGGCCAGCAACGATATCCTGCGCGGCAATGATGGCAACGACTGGCTGTATGGCGGGGATGGGGCGGATGTGCTGAATGGCGGGGATGGGGATGATTTTATTTTTGGCGGTGAAACCGAAAACGATTTGCGCGATACCATTTATGCGGGGGATGGTGACGATACGGTTGATGCCGGATACGGTAATGATCTGGTTTATGGCGGTAATGGCAATGACACGATCAATGGCGGTTATGGTGTGGATGAACTGATCGGGCAGGGCGGCAATGATGTGATCAATGGCGCCACCCTGTCGGATATTATCTTTGGTGGTGCCGGTGATGATTTCATCAACGGCGGATTTGGCAATGACCGCGTGAACGGGGGTTCGGGGGCCGACAGGTTTTATCACCTTGGTATTGCCGATCATGGCTCGGACTGGGTGCAGGATTATTCTGCTGCACAAGGCGATGTGCTGGTCTGGGGTGGCGGGGCCGCGACGCCCGCCGATTTTCAGGTCAACATTGCCACCACCGCCGGTGCAGGCGCGGCGGGTGTACCCGAGGCTTTTGTTATCTATCAACCCACCGGCCAGATCCTGTGGGCGCTGGTCGACGGCGCCGGGCAATCCGAAATTATCCTGCGCATTGCCGGAACCGATTACGACCTGCTGGCGTAGGATTCAGAACCTACTGGGCAAAATCCTGTGTAATATAATAGGTGCCGCAATAACGCGCCTTGCGGTCCAGCGCGATGGCGGTGCCCACCTTGGTCATACGCCGATCCATGATGTTGTGCCGGTGCCCCGGTGATTTCATCCACAAAGTCACAATATAGCGGGCAAGCGATTTATAGCTGTGCGGCGGAATTTTCTGCCCCGCTGCATTGGTAAACTGGCACGTTCCCGGATCACCAAAGAACCGCTGCTTTTCCAGCCGGAACCGGTACACCATTCCGATGTTTTCCGCTGCGGCCTTCCATCGCAGACCGGACCGTTTCATCCGGTCCCCAAACGTCCGGCGACCGGAAACTGTGGAACGGTGTGTCATGTTACTGGCGCGTGCCATCCATTTGCTGTGCCCTTTGGCAATTTTGCGCAGGCGCGAATTGCCACGAACCGGATGAAGCCCCGCACTACACCGGTGAAAATTCACTTCGGCGCGAACGGCTGCATCCAAAAGGGATTCGTTGATGCGTTGTTCAGGCATGATCAACCGGTTTGCACCGGATACCGTGGCACGCGAACAAGCATCCGCCCCGACCGAAAAGGCCAAAAGGCTTGTAAGAACAGCAAAAGCAGAGAACCGTTTGTTCACCTGTACCAACCTCATATCTTTATTCGAGACAACTCAATAACAAGATCATGGCGGCTTGGTGGCACAATTCCAAATAAATTGGTGCATTCTTTTGTGAACAACCCCGATAGTCGCCATTTACCGCCGATGCCCCGGTGATTAACCCGCCAGCAGCACACCCAAAAGCCACATTTGCACCCGTCAGCAGCAAAAACACCCTAATCATCCGAATTGAATCAACTTTTTTCCACGCAAACGCACTTAATACCCCTCTCTGCGTCTTGCAGGGGTCTGGCGCCCTCCTTATATACCCCCTGAAGCGCATCGGGGTACGCCCCCGATGTAAATTTGGGATCGGCGCGCTGATGCCTATTTCTAGGGTCGCGAGCCACAACATCGCCTAAGAGAAGGAACTGAAAACATGGCTAAAGTCATTGGGATTGATCTGGGGACAACAAACTCTTGTGTCGCCATTATGGACGGCTCGCAGCCGCGGGTCATTGAAAACGCCGAAGGCGCGCGCACCACGCCGTCTATTGTTGCGTTCACAGATAACGAACGTCTGGTTGGCCAGCCCGCCAAACGTCAGGCTGTCACCAACCCCGAAAACACAGTTTTCGCAGTCAAGCGGCTGATCGGCCGCCGGGTTACCGACGCCGAAGTAACCAAAGATAAAAAACACGTGCCCTACAAAATTGTCGATGGCGGCAATGGCGACGCATGGATCGAGGCAAACGGCGAAAAATACAGCCCCAGCCAGATCTCCGCGTTCATTCTGGGCAAGATGAAAGAAACCGCCGAAAGCTATTTGGGCGAAGACGTGACACAGGCCGTTATCACAGTGCCTGCGTATTTCAACGACGCCCAGCGTCAGGCCACCAAAGACGCCGGTAAAATTGCCGGTCTGGAAGTGCTGCGCATCATCAACGAGCCGACTGCCGCCGCACTGGCCTATGGTCTGGACAAGAAAGAAACCCAGACAATTGCGGTTTATGACCTTGGCGGCGGTACTTTCGACGTAACCATTCTGGAAATCGACGACGGGTTGTTCGAGGTTAAATCGACCAACGGCGATACCTTCCTTGGTGGTGAAGACTTTGACATGCGTATTGTGAAATACCTGGCGGACGAATTCAAAAAGGAAACAGGTGTTGATCTGTCCAAGGACAAGATGGCCCTGCAACGGCTGAAAGAAGCCGCTGAAAAAGCCAAGATCGAACTGTCCTCGGCCACACAGACCGAAATCAACCAACCGTTCATCAGTATGGACCCGAACGGCGGTCAGCCGCTGCATATGGTGATGAAGCTGACCCGCGCCAAACTGGAAAGTCTGGTTGGCGATCTGATCAAGGCGTCGTTGAAGCCTTGTAAGGAAGCGCTGAAAGATGCGGGTCTGTCCACCGGCGATATTGATGAAATCGTTCTGGTTGGCGGTATGACACGGATGCCCAAAGTGGTTGAAGAAGTCAGCAAATTCTTTGGCAAAGAGCCGCACAAGGGTGTGAACCCGGACGAAGTGGTTGCCATGGGCGCCGCCATTCAGGCCGGCGTGCTGCAAGGCGACGTCAAAGACGTTGTTCTGCTGGACGTGACCCCGCTGTCGCTGGGCATCGAAACGCTGGGTGGCGTGTTCACCCGTCTGATCGACCGCAACACCACGATCCCGACCAAAAAGTCGCAAGTGTTCTCGACCGCCGAGGATAACCAGAACGCCGTAACCCTGCGTGTATTCCAGGGCGAACGCGAAATGGCAGCCGACAATAAACTTCTGGGCCAGTTCAATCTGGAAAGCATCCCGCCCGCCCCGCGTGGCCTGCCGCAGATCGAAGTCACCTTTGACATCGACGCAAACGGTATTGTCGAAGTTGGCGCCAAAGACAAAGGCACCGGCAAAGAGCAAAAGATCACCATTCAGGCATCTGGCGGTCTGTCGGATGACGAAGTCGAGGCAATGGTCAAAGAGGCCGAAGAAAACGCCGATGCCGATAAAGAGCGCAAAGAACTGATCGAGGCAAAAAATCAGGCCGAAAGCCTGATCCACTCGACCGAAAAAGCGATGGAAGAGCACGCCGACAAGGTGGATCCGACCACTATCGAAGCGATTGAACTTGCTATCGTTGCGCTGAAAGATCAGCTGGAAACCGAAGACGCCGGCAAGATCAAGTCGGGCATCCAGAACGTAACCGAAGCGGCGATGAAACTGGGCGAGGCGATCTATAAATCCTCGCAAGAAGAAGCCGGTCAGGAAACCGAAGCCAACCCTGAAGACGATGTCGCAGGGGTTGACGATGATATCGTCGACGCGGACTTCGAAGATCTGGACAACGACAAGCGCGCGTAAGGCGAAAACCACGCTATTGGGCCGACCTGATATATGTCGGGTCGGCCTTGGCGTTCCTAAGGGAAAACATAAATGTCAAAGCGCGATTACTATGTTTTGTTAGGCATCCAAAAGGGTGCTTCGGCGGATGAAATTAAAAAGGCCTACCGCAAAAAGGCCAAAGAACTTCACCCTGATCGCAATTCCGACAACCCGAATGCCGAGGCCCAGTTCAAAGAAGTGAACGAGGCCCACGAAGTGCTGAAAGACCCCGAAAAACGCGCAGCCTACGACCGCTATGGTCACGCCGCATTCGAGGGCGGCATGGGTGGCGGCCGCGGTGGCCATCCCGGCCAGGGCGATTTTGCTTCGGCGTTTTCCGATGTGTTTGACGACCTGTTCGGTGATTTCATGGGCGGCGGACGCGGTGGAAGTGGGCGCCCGCGTGCCACGCGTGGCTCTGATCTGCGCTATAACCTGCGCGTCACACTGGAAGAGGCCTTCGCAGGCCTGCAAAAAACCATCAACGTGCCAACCTCGGTTGCCTGTTCGGAATGTTCCGGCACCGGGGCCGAAAGCGGTGCCGAACCCGTTACCTGCCCCACCTGTTCGGGCATGGGCAAGGTGCGCGCGCAGCAGGGTTTCTTTACTGTTGAACGCAGCTGCCCCACCTGTCAGGGCGCGGGGCAGATGATCAACAACCCCTGTAAATCCTGCGGTGGTGCGGGCCGTATCGAAAAGGAGCGTTCGCTTTCGGTCAATATTCCGGCGGGCGTTGAAACCGGTACCCGTATCCGTCTGGCCGGCGAAGGCGAAGCAGGCCTGCGCGGCGGGCCGTCCGGTGATCTCTATATCTTTATCGACGTCAAGGAACACAGCCTGTTCCAGCGCGACGGCGTAAACCTGTTCTGCCGCGTGCCTGTCAGCATCGGCACCGCTGCCCTTGGCGGCGATATCGAGGTTCCGACGATCGACGGCGGCCGCAGCCGCGTCAAGGTGCCGTCTGGTTCGCAATCGGGTCGCCAGATGCGCCTTCGCTCCAAAGGTATGCCCGCCCTGCGTGGCAGCGCCATTGGTGATATGTATATCGAACTGGCCGTCGAAACACCGGTTAACCTGACTTCGCGGCAAAAAGAAATCATGCGCGAATTCGAAGATACCGTTGCTGACAATAACCCCGAAGGCTCCAGTTTCTTCTCCAAGGTCAAAACCTTTTGGGACAGCATGAAAAGCTAGGGCAGGTGCGGTTCATCCGCCCCTGTTAACCAAATTTTCACCATATCGGTCCAGCGTGGCCACATGGCACAGCAAACCCATTTTTCCGAAATGCCCCTGCCCCTGTTTGACGGGGCAG
>CAZIDQ010000010.1:0-14594 GCA_964538015.1 uncultured Marinosulfonomonas sp. | reverse complement strand
ATGGCACAGCAAACCCATTTTTCCGAAATGCCCCTGCCCCTGTTTGACGGGGCAGACGAGGTGCGCGTTCCCAAATCCGGCTCGCAACCATCCTATATCCGTGACCACCGCAAACGCCTGCGCGAACGCTTCTTGACCGGCGGGGCGTCTGCAATGCCCGATTACGAACTGCTGGAATTGGTGCTGTTTCGCGCCATCCCGCGACAGGACGTCAAACCGCTGGCATGGCGACTACTGGACAAATTCGGCGATTTCAACCGCGTGATTTCCGCCCCTAGCGAACGCCTATGCGAGATCAAAGGTGTGGGTGACGCCGTTGTGCAAGAACTAAAGATTGTCGAAGCCGCCGCCCACCGCCTTGCCCGCGCCCGCGTGATGCAACGGCATGTGTTGTCCGGCTGGGATGCCCTGCTGGACTACTGCCGCACCACAATGGCCCACCGCGAGACCGAGCAATTCCGCGTGCTGTATCTGGACCGCAAAAACGTGCTGATCGCGGATGAAGAACAGGCCAAGGGCACAATCGACCACGTGCCGGTTTACCCGCGCGAGGTGGTGAAACGGGCGCTGGAGCTGAATGCCTCGGCGCTGATACTGGTGCATAACCACCCATCGGGTGACCCCACCCCGTCGGAATCCGACATCCTGATGACCAACCAGATACAGGATGCCGCTCTTGCGCTAAATCTGACGCTGCATGATCATCTGATCATCGGCAAATCTCGCGAATTGTCGTTTCGGTCCAAAGGGTATTTGTAACCTACTTTACCCAGACCTCGACCCGCCGGTTGATGCCACGGCCCCAGTCGCTGTCGTCACAGGCCATCGGCAGGGCCTCGCCAAATCCTTCAATGCTTAGCAACAACTCCGACGTTTTCATTGTGGTCGCCACGTTGGTCACTGCCGTGCGCACCGTCGCCGCGCGGCGTTTGGCGATTTTGCGGTTCACCGCCGCATCGCCTTCGCCATCGCTGAACCCGACAAACATCAATTCGCGCCCGCCGAAATACCCCGCCTCAAGCAGCCGCGCCAGCAACACCACATTGCCCCGCGATTGCGCGTCCAGCTTGGTCGATCCGGTTTCAAACCTAAATGTCACCGTCAACCGTTTTGCGGGTCGCAGCACATTCACCATCCGCTGCAATTCATCCAGTGGCGTTTCTTCGCCAGCCAAGGCAATCGCATTGGCCAACCGCTGCCCCTGTCGTTCTATCCCCACTTCGCCAACCTGCTGATCAACAAACCCGACACGCCGCACCACCCGCTGCGCAGCAGGCGAACGTAAAAACGCCAGAAATTCGCGGGCGGTTTTGGGCAGGCGACGGGCTGGGGTATACAGGAACAAGGGCATCGCCAGCGGATAATCCTCGGTTTTCAGGGATTGCCGCGTTGCAGCAAAATCCATCCCGCAGGCCCCGTGCAAGGCCATCTTGCGGGCATTGCCCAGCTCGGAAAATCGTGAAATGCCAACAGCAAATGGGTCCTTGGCAACAGCATCAACCAGTTCGGCCGCCATGCTGTGGCGCACAATGTTTTCAGACAATTGCAAATCGCTGCGCCCCATCACCTTTTGCATGAACTGTTGCGCCAGCCCCGAATCTGCGGCCATCATATGCAGATAGACCGGCGCATCAGGCCCGCCGATTTCCTGCCAGTTGGAAATCTGCCCCGCAAACAGGCGCGCCAGATCGTCCAGCGAAATTGCTCTGACCGGATTGTCCGGTGCCACCACCGGAACCAGTCCGTCCAGCCCAACAATCCGGCTGCGGGCCGGTTGGGTCATGTTGCCCAGTTCTGCCACTTTCGCAGCCTTTGCCTCGGCTTTCGTTACCTCGCGCGTGGCCAGCACCATATCCGCCTGACCCGCCAGCATATCTGCAAAACCACCGTCCGTATTTGTCAGGCGGAACCCAATCCGCGCCACCGCTTGGTCCGTATCAGGCAGGGATAAAACATAAGTAAAATGTGCGTCATCCTGCACAACGCGCCGCATTTTCATACTGCTTTGCGCTGCAAAGCTTTCGACCAGTGCGGGCAGCAGAACCGCACCCATCGCCTGCGCACCGGCAATGGTAAATTCGGCGACATAGGCCTGCAAATCGGGGCACCCCGTACCTGCGCAGGTCACGCCGGTGCCATCCAGCGTTAGCGCGCCAAATTCGGAATCAATACGGAAAAATTCGCCGTCATAGGTCAGCAACCTGCCGCTGACCGAGACCTTGCCATCCCGAGATGTCAGCGTCACATCCTGCGCCAGTGCGGGCATACCCAACCCGATTGCAATTAGTGCAACGATAATCGCCACACGAAGGCGTTCCATCAACCATCCCCAGTGTTTAGTTTTGCGCAATCTTTAAGTCTCTTAGAAGATTATTCAACACCAGATCACTGCCGATAGCGTCGCAGGCTGGTATGTTTAGCGTCAGATCAACCGGCGACACGCCGCCATTCACCCCGCTTTGCAAAATACGCGCCTGAATATCCTGCCCGCAATTTTGCGCCGTAACTTTGGCCACAAGGCGTAGCCGGACAACGCCGGAATCTTGCATCCGGCGGCCGGGATAACTGTAAACCTCGATGTGTTTTGCCTCGGGTAGATTTGCGTCGCCCAAAGTGGTGATAAACCCCCCGCGTGACTGCACCGCCACCAAGGCATTTTGCGATGAACCGGCCCGCACATGCGCGCCACCCGGCTCGATTGCATGAATACCCAGCCCGCTGTCACCGACCCATTGCACAGCAACGCGGTCAAAATCATCCGCTTCGGGAACCAATGCCGTGGCCGTAACGACATCGCCACCCGATATTTCGACATTGAATTCAGCCCGTTTAACCATCGCCGGAATGGCCACCCTGAACCGTCCCAAGCCCGAGGTCACAGCCGTGAATATCAGGCCGTCATGGCGCACAGTGACTGCTTCGCCCATGTGGCAAGGGGCGTTAAAGTCAAGCAGCACCATCGCGCCCGCCACTTTGTTTGCCTGTAGCGTCACGTCACATGCAAAGCCAAGGGGGCTGTACAGTTGGTCGTTGCCGGGTTTCGGAGTGGCGTAGTTTTGCTCGGTCGCCCCGACATGCACGGCCATTTCCCGCCCAAATTTCGGTAGGGAAACCGGTTGCAACGGGTGCGCCAGAACCTTTGGCGGATGGGTTGGCGCCTCCACTTTTTGCAGAGAAACAGGCGGCGTTCCCAATGTCGTGTTTAATGGAGTCGAGGCGCGTTCAACCCGTTGGTCGGGGTCGGGTCCATTCGTTATAACATATCCGGCTATGGTCGCTGCAATGACTGCAACGCCCAACGCCAGATAGGTTACTTTGCGCGACAACGGGGTTTAAACCAGTCGTCCGTGGCAATGCTTGAACTTTTTACCCGAACCACAAGGGCATTTGTCGTTGCGCCCCGGGTTGCCCCATGTTGACTCGTCGTTTTCGTCAAACCCTTCGGCTGCAACCACAGCAGGCGCTGCCTCTTGCGGTGCCTGAATGCCGCCCTGCTGTTCTGCCTGCATCTGCTGCATCATCGCTTCCTGTTCTTCATCAGACAGGGGGCGGATTTGCGCCAGTTGTTCGGTGACTTCTTCACGCAGGGAATCCAGCAGGTTTTCAAACAGCTGGAAGGATTCGGTTTTATATTCATTCAGCGGATCGCGTTGCGCATACCCGCGAAAACCCACAACCGAACGCAAGTGTTCCAGCGTTAGCAAATGTTCACGCCATTTCTTGTCGATGGTTTGCAGCAACACCTGCTTTTCAATCGAACGCATGGTGTCTGGCCCAAATTGTACCGCCTTTTGCGCCATCATTTCATCCGATGCATCGCACAGGCGTTCAATCAGTGCTTCGTCATCAACACCTTCTTCCTTGGCCCATGCCATCACCGGTACATCCATGCCCAGCCGTTGAATTACAGCGGCATATAGGCCTTCTGTATCCCATTGATCTGCATAACTTTTCGCCGGAACATAGGTATCAACCAAATCTTCGGCAACCTGATGACGCATGTCTTGCACGATCTCGTTCAGGTTCTCTGCTTCCATGATCTCGCGACGCTGGGCAAAGATCACTTTGCGCTGGTCGTTCATCACATCATCAAATTTAAGCAGTTGTTTGCGGATATCAAAGTTACGGCCCTCGACCTTGGCCTGCGCCTTTTCCAGCGATTTATTGACCCAGGGGTGAACAATCGCTTCGCCTTCTTTCATCCCCAGCTTGGACAGAACTGAATCCAGACGCTCGGACCCGAAAATGCGCATCAAATCGTCTTCCAGTGACAAGAAGAAACTGGAGCGCCCCGGATCACCCTGACGGCCGGAACGGCCACGCAGCTGGTTATCAATCCGGCGACTTTCGTGGCGTTCGGTGGCCAGCACAAACAAACCGCCAGCCGCAATCACCTTGGCTTTTTCCTCGGCGTGTTCTGCCTCGACTCTGGTACGCAATTCATCGGGGTTTGCCTCTGGATCGGCCTCGAGGGCCTCCATCACCACCATGTCGACGTTCCCGCCCAACTGGATATCTGTCCCGCGACCGGCCATGTTGGTGGCGATTGTCACCGCGCCGTATTTACCGGCATCGGCAACGATTTTCGCCTCTTGTTCGTGGTGGCGTGCGTTCAATACGTTGTGCTTTACACCTGCCTCGGTCAGCAGTGACGACAGTTCCTCGGATTTTTCAATCGAGGTTGTGCCAACCAGCAATGGTTGCCCCTTTTCATGCGCCTCTTGAATGGTCTTGACCACGCCTGCGTATTTTTCACGGGTGGTACGGTAAACCTGATCATGATCATCCACCCGCGCAATCGGGCGGTTTGTCGGTACTTCAACCACACCCAAACCGTAAATTTCCGCAAATTCCTCGGCCTCGGTGGCAGCAGTACCGGTCATGCCTGACAACCTGTTATAAAGGCGGAAATAGTTCTGGAATGTCACCGACGCCAACGTCACGTTCTCGGGCTGGATGTTTACACCTTCTTTGGCCTCGATTGCCTGATGCAAACCATCCGACAAACGGCGCCCTTGCATCATCCGGCCGGTAAATTCGTCAATCAGCATAACTTCGCCGTCGCGAACGATGTAATCCTTGTCTTTCTGGAACAGTTTATGCGCCTTCAAACCCTGATTGACGTGATGCACAAACGTAGTGCTTTCGGGGTCATACAATGACTGATCTTCGGGCAGGATACCGGCAGAACGCAGGGTTTGCTCGATGAACTCGTTCCCCTCTTCGGTATAGGTCACGTTGCGGGTTTTTTCGTCCAGCTCGAAATGCTCTTCGGTCAGATTGGGGATCAGCTTGTCGATGGTGACATACAGCTCTGAACGATCCTCGGCTGGCCCTGAAATAATCAGCGGTGTACGGGCCTCGTCAATCAGGATCGAATCCACTTCGTCGACGATGGCAAAGTTATGCCCGCGCTGCATCATCTCGGACAGGTCCATGCGCATGTTGTCGCGCAGGTAATCAAAACCCAACTCGTTGTTGGTGGCATAGGTCACATCGGCCAGATAGGCGGATTTCTTCTCGCCGTCGGGCATATTGGGGTAAACCACACCGGTGGTCATGCCCAATGCGCCGTAAACTTTGCTCATCCACTCGGCATCGCGTTTGGCCAGATAGTCGTTCACGGTAACGATATGCACACCCTTGCCGGTCAGCGCGTTCAGATAGGCCGGGAATGTCGCCACAAGGGTTTTACCCTCGCCGGTTTTCATTTCGGAAATATTACCCTCATGCAGGAAAATCCCGCCCATCAACTGTGTATCAAACGCCCGCAGGCCCAGCGCCCGATGCGCGGCCTCGCGGCAGTTGGCGAATGCTTCGGGCAGCAGATCATCCAGACTCTCGCCCTTCATCGCACGACTGGCCAGTTCTTCGGTCTTTTGCTTGATCTCGTCATCCGAGAGTTTCACGAACTCGGGTTCCAGCGCATTGATCTTTTCGACCAGCGGTAGCGTCGCCTTGATTTTCCGGTCATTCGGGGTGCCAAAGATTTTTTTGGCGATGGTTCCGATACCTAGCATTTTGTCTCTGCCTTTTGGTCTGTTTTAAAAAGATCGTGGGCGACTGTCCCTTGCTCCTGCCTGCTGTGCGTCCTACATACGAACAGGAAGTTAAGCGCAGCCATCACCAAAGACCCTTTGGCGATGTAAGCAGCTGTTAAGGTAGTGTCAATGTTACGCGCCCGCGTAACCCGATCTGAGGACAAATAGATGTTAAAACGCAATAAAATCTGGCTTTCTGCGGTACTGGTTGCAGGTCTGGCCCTACCCGCCCTTGCAGATGAACCCACAGCCGACACTGTTGTCGCCACTGTGAACGGCGAAAAGATTACCGTTGGCCATGTAATTGCTGTCAAAAGCAGCCTGCCTGAACAGTATCAGGCCCTGCCCGACGAAGTTCTATTCCCCGGTCTGGTCGAACAGCTGATCCAGCAGGTCGCCCTAAGCCAGGCCCTGGAAGGCGATCAACCGCTGAGGATCACCCTGACAGCAGAAAACGAACTGCGTGCCCAGCGCGCCGGTCTTGTTCTGGATCAAAAACTGAGTGACGCCATGACCGACGAAGTCGTTCAGGCCGCCTATGACGAACGCTATGCCAATATGGAACAGGAAACCGAATACAACGCCTCGCATATTCTGGTCGAGACCGAAGACGAAGCCAAAGAGATCAAGAAAATGCTGGATGATGGCAGCGATTTCGCCGAGCTGGCCAAAGAAAAATCCACCGGTCCATCCGGCCCCAATGGCGGCAGTCTGGGCTGGTTTGGCAAGGGTATGATGGTCAAGCCATTTGAAGATGCCGTTGTCACAATGAAGGCTGGCGAAATCTCGGACCCTGTTAAAACACAGTTTGGCTGGCACGTTCTGATCCTGAACGAAACCCGCGTAAAAGATGCCCCCGCGCTGGATGATGTCCGCGCCGAACTGGAGACCGAAATTCAGCAAAATCTGGTTGAAGAGATCATGGCCAAAGCCACAGAAGGGGCCGAGATTGTGCGCGCGGATGAAGAAACCATTCCTGCGTCTGTCCTTGGCCATCCTGAATTGATCGACAACTAAGGGCCGGTCCAGATGGGCAAAGTCAAAAAGCTGAAAAAGAAGATCAAGAAGCTGAAAAAGCAGTTGAAACAGGGGCATACCCACGCCTCTGTTTCACCGCTTGCCCCCAAGGGCGGCTTTCCTGATTTACCTGTCATTGATGGCGTCGAATTCGCCGCGGCTGAGGCAGGCGTGCGTTACAGCGGGCGCACCGATGTGATGCTGGCGCGGCTTTGCCCGGGAACCGCCATTGCCGGCGTGTTCACCAAATCCGCCACCCGCGCGGCCCCAGTGCTGGATTGTCAGGCCAAAATCGGCACTGATCCCACCGCCGGTGCCGCGATCGTGGTGAATTCCGGCAATGCCAACGCCTTTACCGGCCAGAATGGACTAGAGGCGGTGACCAATATCACCGCCGCCGTGGCCAATATGCTGGAGGTACCGCAAACCCGCGTGTTTTCCGCATCAACCGGTGTGATCGGTGAACCCCTGCCGTTCGAGCGGATCACCGCCAAACTGGCTGATCTGAAAACCGGCTTGTCGCCCGACCGCATCCACGGTGCCGCCGCCGCGATTATGACAACCGATACCTTTGCCAAAGGGGCCAGCGCGGTTGTGCATACCGATAGCGGCGACATTCGGATTGCCGGTATCGCCAAAGGGTCCGGCATGATTGCCCCCGATATGGCGACGATGCTGGTTTATATCTTTACCGATGCCAAGATCGCCCAACCGTTGTTGCAGGATATGCTGGCCGCACTGACCGGTAAAACCTTTAACTGCATCACTGTGGATAGCGATACATCGACTTCGGATAGCCTGTTTCTGGCGGCGACCGGCAAATCATCTGCCAATAAAATTACCCAAATGAACGGCCCCTTCTTTGACGCCCTGCATGACGTCATGCGCGAACTGTCGCATCTGGTGGTCAAGGATGGCGAAGGCGCAACCAAATTTGTCGAGGTCCGCATCACCGGAGCCGACAATGATGCCGATGCGCACCGTGTCGGCATGGCCATCGCCAATTCCCCGCTGGTCAAAACCGCCATCGCTGGCGAGGATCCCAATTGGGGCCGCGTGGTGATGGCTGTCGGTAAATCCGGCGCCAAGGCCGACCGTGACCGCCTGTCGATTTCCTTTGGCGATGTGTTGGTGGCCGAGAACGGCTGTGTGTCGCCGGGTTATTCCGAAGCAGACGCCGCCAAACACATGAAAGGCGATGAATTGCTGATTTCCGTCGATCTGGGGGTCGGCACGGGCAAGGCCACCGTCTGGACCTGCGATCTGACCCACGGCTATATCGAAATCAACGCGGATTATCGCTCGTGAAAACATTGCTTGTCTCTGCCGTTGCCCTGATTGACCGCGACGGGCGCATCCTGTTGGCCCAGCGCCCCGAGGGTAAGTCCATGGCCGGTCTGTGGGAATTTCCGGGCGGAAAAGTTGAGTCCGGGGAAACCCCCGAAGCCGCCCTGATTCGCGAATTGGGCGAGGAACTGGGCATAAACACATGGTCCAGTTGTCTGGCCCCCCTGACTTTTGCCAGCCACAGCTATGACGACTTCCATTTGCTGATGCCTTTGTTTGCCTGTCGCAAGTGGGAGGGAACCCCGAAGCCACAAGAAGGGCAGACCCTAAAATGGGTTAATGTCAAAGACTTACGCGACTATCCGATGCCGCCCGCCGATATTCCGCTTATCCCAATGCTGCGCGATTGGCTGTAATCCGCTCGGCACTGTTTCCTGAACGCAAACAATTTAACTATCTTTCTGGTGATTTTACATTTCTTCGTGCTAGAGTTGTCGGGCAACCTATTTGCCTGGGGAGGATGAGGACAATGTTGCGCACTATTATTATTGGAAGCTGCGTTTCCGTACAGGGTACTTTCGTTCGTAATTTGTCGAACGGCAAAATTGCTGTTCGTGTCGGCGAAAAAGTGTACGAAGGCGATCCGGTTTCACAGCTTCGATCGGCTGCCTGAACCGGCCACCGAACTCATACGCAATAAAAAAGGGAAGGCCTCGGCCTTCCCTTTTTTCCGTTTCTTGTCACCCTCTGGATCACTCCAGCGAACGCTCGATTTCTTCACGCTCGAAAATCTCGATCACATCATTGGGCCTAATGTCGTCGTAGGCTTCGAACGCCATACCGCATTCCTGACCCGATTGAACCTCGGCCACTTCGTCCTTGAAGCGTTTCAGCGTTTTCAGCGTGCCTTCGTGGATCACCACATTGTCGCGCAGCAGGCGCACACCGGCCGAACGGCGGGCAACGCCTTCGGTCACGATACAACCAGCCACACGGCCAACGCCGGTCACTTTGAACACTTCCTGAATTTTTGCGTAGCCGATGAAGTTTTCACGAATTTCGGCACTCAGCAGACCGGAAGCGGCGGCTTTAACATCGTCCACCAGATCGTAGATGATCGAGTAATAGCGGATCTCGATACCTTTCTGGTTCGCGGCCTTACGGGCCGATGCGTTTGCACGCACGTTAAACCCGATCACCGGTGCACCCGATGCTTCGGCCAGGCCAATATCGGATTCGGTAATCGCACCAACACCCGAATGCAGCACCCGAACGCGCACTTCGTCGTTGCCGATCTTGGCCATCGCCTGAACGATGGCTTCGGCAGAACCCTGCACATCGGCCTTCACCAGAATTGGCATTTCGGCAACGCTTTGGTCTTCCTTTGCCTTTTCCATCAGCTGTTCCAGCGTGGTGGCAGCACCGGCAGCGGCGCGTTTTTCCTTGGCAGCATGGGCGCGGAAATCGGCGATCTCGCGGGCCTGCGCTTCGGTTTCAACCACATCCAGAACGTCGCCGGCTTCGGGTGTGCCGTTCAGGCCCAACACCTCGACCGGAACCGATGGGCCTGCTTCTTCGACACGATCACCCTGATCATTGATCAACGCACGAACGCGACCATATTGCTCACCGACAACAAAGATGTCGCCACGGCGCAGCGTACCGTTTTGCACCAGAACCGTCGCAACGGGGCCACGGCCCACGTCCAGCTTGGCCTCGATCACGGCACCTGTGGCGGCGCGGTCGGGGTTGGCATGCAGGTCCAGCAGTTCGGCTTGCAAACCGATCGCTTCCAGCAGTTTGTCCAGACCGGTGCCGTTGATGGCCGAAACCTCGACATCCAGTACATCACCCGACATTTTTTCGACGACAACTTCGTGCTGCAACAGATCGGTGCGCACTTTGTTGGGGTCGGCATTCGGGCGGTCAATTTTGTTGATCGCGACGATCATCGGCACATTGGCCGCTTTGGCGTGGTTAATCGCTTCGATCGTTTGCGGCATTACAGCGTCATCCGCCGCAACCACCAGCACAACAATATCCGTCACTTGCGCCCCGCGGGCACGCATCGACGTAAACGCCGCGTGGCCGGGTGTATCAAGGAACGACAGCAACTGGCCATCATCGGTTGTCACCTGATAGGCGCCGATATGCTGGGTAATACCGCCCGCTTCGCCCGATACCACCTTGGCATGGCGGATCGCGTCCAGCAGCGAGGTTTTACCGTGGTCAACGTGGCCCATCACCGTGATGACCGGCGGACGCGGCTTCAGGTCTTCGGGCTTGTCCTCGACGGCCTTGATAACGTCTTCAACGTCAGCATCGGAAACGCGGCTGATCTTGTGGCCGAATTCCTCGACAATCAGTTCGGCGGTATCGGCGTCGATGGATTGGTTTTGCGTCACCATCATGCCCATGTTCATCAGCGATTTAACCACATCAGCCACACGTTCGGCCATGCGGTTTGCCAGCTCGGACACCACGATAACCTCGGGCACCTTAACGTCGCGGATCACTTTTTCATGCTCGACCGGACCACCCATTGCCTTAAGGCGGGCGCGTTCCTGCTTGCGTTTCATCGCGGCCATCGAACGCTGGCGTCCACCACCACCCGAAAGCGCCTGATTCAGCGTCAGCTTGCCCGAGCGGCGGCCATCATTACGGCCCTTGCCACCCTTGTTCTGGCGATCACGATCATGGTCCTGTTTGCGCGGGGCTGCGGACGGTTTGCCAGCACCACCACGTGGCGCAGCGGTAGCAGCAGCGGCTGGATCGGCGGCAGGTTGCGCGGCCTGTGCGGCAGCGGCCTTGGCGCGGGTCTCGGCTTCGGCGACCTCGGTGCGCTTGCGCTCTTCTTCTTCGGCTTTTGCTTTCACGCGGGCTTCGCGTTCCTGCTCTTCGCGTTCTTTGGCTTCAACTTCGGCCTTGCGACGGGCGCGGTCGGCGGCGCGCTCTTCTTCATCCGCCTTGCGACGGGCCGCATCTTCGACCTCTTGCGCCTTGGCCAGCTTCAGCGCCTTCAGGCGACGTTCCATTTCCGCATCGGAAATACCGGCGGGCCGTTTGGAAGGATCGCTTTTCACAACCTTGTTTTTGCCGCCCACAGTGGGCTTGCTCATGCCCGGCTTGGGCACGACAACGCGTTTGCGTTTGGTTTCCACCACGACATTCTTGGTGCGCCCGTGACTAAAGCTTTGCTTTACATTCCCGGGGCGGGCACCGCCGATGCCCAATGTCTTTTTGCCGTCATTCTCACTCATGTGGTCCTCAAACCCTTCTCGTCGGTGTTTTCACCAACATTTCCGCGCAAGCCTTTCAGCTTTGCTGCTTCCTCTACAACACGTTGTGTGAGTCCACCAGCCGCAAGCGCGCCATGTATCACATTTTCCCGTCCAAATGCCAAACCCAATTCGTTCGCCGTCAGAATCCCGATGAAAGTATCCTTTCCTTCGGGCGACCGCAGCTTGGATTTGCCCCGACCTGAACCATCAACGGCCTGTATCAGCACCCTTGCACGTTCCGTCATCAGCCAGCCTTTGACCTTTTCGTATCCGGTCACTGCGCGGCTGGCCTTGCGGGCCAGTGAAATCAGGTCAACGACCCGCTTTACCAGCCCCGTTTCGACCGCATCAACCAGGTCATCCGGCACGGTCACCGCCTGTTTTGCACCCCGCGCAAAAAGACCCTTTTTAACGGCCTTTTCCAGCGTTGCACGATCGGCAGTAACCCAAATGCCCCGACCGGGCAGTTTTTCCAGCAGGTCCGGCACAATTACATTGTCCGGCCCGACCACAAAACGGATCAGTCCACCCTTGGGCTGTGTCTCGCCAGTGACGATACAGCGCCGTTCGGTATCATCCCGAACCTTTTTGTGACCACCTCGTGCCATTTTTCAAACCCTGAGGCCTGAAAAATCAGACCTCGGCCTCCGCAGTTGTTTCACCGTCTTCGGTTTCTTCTTCGTCGTTTACCAGATCAGCCGGATCAACCCAGCCCAACTGGATGCGCGCGGTCATCACCATGTTTTGCGCTTCTTCCAGCGATACGTCGAATTTTTCCAGCACGCCTTCGTCTTTGACACGTTCGCCATTGACCGTGGTCCAGCCGCCCGACAATTCCCAGTCGGCGCAGGTTGCGAAATCTTCCAGCGTTTTCACGCCATCTTCGCCCAGCGCTTCCAGCATTTGCGGGGTCAGACCCTCAAAGGCAACCAGACTGTCTTCAACACCCAATTCGCGGGCATGTTCCATCGCCTTCTTGTTTGCCGCTTCCAATTTGTCACGGGCGCGGGCCTGCAGTTCGTTGGCGGTGTCATCATCTACACCGTCGATCACCAGCAGCTCGTCGATTTCCACATAGGCAACTTCCTCGAGCGAGGTAAAGCCCTCGGCGACCAGCAGTTGCGCAAAGAATTCGTCCACATCCAGCGATTCCATGAACAGTGCGGTGCGTTCAGCGAATTCTTTCTGGCGACGCTCGGATTCTTCGGCCTCGGTCAGGATGTCGATGTCCAGACCGGTCAACTGGCTGGCCAGACGCACGTTCTGACCACGGCGACCAATCGCCAGCGACAGTTGTTCGTCAGGCACAACAACCTCGATCCGTTCGGCTTCTTCGTCCAGAACCACCTTGGAAACCTCGGCGGGTTGCAGGGCGTTCACCAAGAATGTCGGCGCATCTTCGTTCCACGGGATGATGTCGATCTTTTCACCCTGCAGTTCGTTCACAACGGCCTGCACGCGGCTGCCGCGCATACCAACACAGGCCCCGACAGGGTCAATTGATCCGTCATAGGAAATCACGGCGATCTTGGCACGCGAACCGGGGTCGCGGGCGACGGCCTTGATTTCGATGATATTATCATAGATCTCGGGCACTTCCATCTTGAACAATTCGGCCATGAACTGCGGATCGGTACGACTCAGGAAAATCTGCGGGCCGCGAACCTCGCGGCGCACGTCCTTAATGTAGCAACGGATGCGGTCATTCGGGCGATAGCTCTCGCGGCCGATTTTTTCATTGCGGCGCAGGATGCCTTCGCCACGGCCCACATCCACGATGACGTTGCCGTATTCCTCGCGTTTGACAACACCGTTGATGATGGTGCCGGCGCGATCCTTGAATTCTTCGTACTGGCGATCACGTTCCGCTTCGCGCACCTTCTGCAGGATCACCTGCTTGGCGGATTGCGCGGCGATACGGCCCATTTCAACCGGCGGAACCTCTTCTTCAAAGGTGTCACCGATTTTTGGATCGTCCATGTATTCCTTGGCCTGATCCACGGTAAACTCGGCCTGATAGTTTTCCAGCTCGTCTTCAACCACAACAGTGCGGAACCGCTTGAAGGTTGCCTTGCCGGTTTTACGGTCAATCGACACACGGATGTCCATTTCCATGCCGTAACGCGACTTGGCGGCACGGGCCAGGCTTTCTTCCATCGCTTCGATGACCAATTCCGGTTCGATCATCTTTTCGCGCGCGACCGCCTCGGCGGTTTGCAGCAATTCTAGTTGGTTTGCACTGGTAATAGCCATTTTCAGCCCTCTTCCGTGTCCGGGTCAGTGGTTTCGATCTCGTCGAAATCGTCTTCGTTAATGTCGCCGCTCGCCTTGCGTTGGCGCAGCATCTCGGTAATCAGTTCATCCGTCAGAACCAGTTTGGCATCCGACAACCAATCAAATTTCAGGCCAATCGTGCCCTCATCAATGGTGATCAGAACCTCGTCGTCATTGATACCAGCCAGCGCGCCCTTAAAGCGGCGGCGGCCATCGACCAGTTCTTCTGTTTCGATCTTGGCCTCGTATCCGTTCCACATATCGAAATCTTTGAAACGGGTCAGGGGGCGGTCGATGCCGGGGCTGGAAACCTCCAGCGCGTAGGGGTCCTCGAACGGGTCTTCGACATCCAGAATAGCAGAAACCGCCGTCGAGATTTTGGCGCAATCATCCACCTCGATCCCGCCTTCGGGACGTTCGGCCATGATTTGCAACGATTTGGTTTTGCCGCCCATCATGCGAATACGCACCAGCTCATAGCCCAGCCCCTCGATGACGGGTTGGACAATTTCTGCCAGTTTGCGGTCAATCGCCGCTTTTGCGATCAGGTCGTTCATTCGTTCCGTTCTTATATCTTTGGTGGTGGCCGTTTTCCGGCACATTTGCGGCATTTGCAAAAGCACAAAAAAACGGGCGCGCGGCCCGTTAAGAATTCCGGTGGGCGTTGGGGGTGGAAGCCAGCGCGCCGCTGTTG
>CAZIDQ010000009.1:0-39751 GCA_964538015.1 uncultured Marinosulfonomonas sp. | reverse complement strand
CACCTGCCATTTCCGGAGCGATGGCGGGGTGAACCCCGCCCTACAGGTTGGCGTAGATTTCGATCACTTTGGCCACGGCCTGCTCCGGTGGCATTTCCACGCTTTCGCCGGTTTTGCGGCTGGTCAGTTCGACCACACCGTTTTTCAACCCGCGTGGGCCAACGGTGATACGCCACGGCAGGCCAATCAGGTCCATCGTTGCAAACTTGCCGCCTGCGCGTTCATTCCGGTCATCATAGAGCGGCTCAAGCCCCGCCGCCGTCAGGGCGGAGTAGAGGCTCTCGCAAGCCGCATCCGCGGCCTCGTCGCCTTGGCGCAGGTTGATGATACCGCAATGGAACGGCGTCACGCCTTCGGGCCAGATGATGCCCTTGTCGTCGTGGGACGCCTCGATGATCGCGCCCAGCAGGCGGGACACGCCGATGCCGTGGCTGCCCATATGCACCGGCACATGGTCGCCCTGATCGTTGACCACGGTCGCGCCCATTTTGTCGGAATAGGTGGTGCCGAAATAGAAGATTTGCCCAACCTCGATGCCACGGGCCACGCGGCGGCGCGCCTCGGGCACCTCGTTGAATTCTGCGTCAACGTGGGTTTCGTCGGTGCGGGCGTAAAGGCTGGTGAATTCGTCCATCACCGCCTGACATTGCGCCACATCGTCAAAATCAATGTCGCGTTTGCCCAGCGAAATATCGGTGACTTTGGCGTCATAGAACACTTCGCTTTCGCCAGTTTCGGCCAGCACCAGGAATTCATGGGTATAGTCGCCACCAATCGGGCCGGAATCAGCGCGCATCGGGATCGCTTGCAGGCCCATCCGCTCGTAGGTGCGCAGATAGCTGACCAAGTGGCGGTTATAGGCGTGCAACGCATCCTCTTTGCTCAGATCAAAATTATAGCCGTCCTTCATGAAAAACTCGCGGCCGCGCATCACACCGAAACGGGGGCGGATTTCGTCGCGGAATTTCCACTGGATCTGGTACAGGGTCAGCGGCAGGTCTTTGTAGCTTTTCACATAAGAACGGAACACATCGGTGAACATTTCCTCGGCGGTGGGGCTGTACAGCATGTCGCGACCGTGCCGGTCCTTCATGCGCAGCATTTCTTCGCCATAGCCGTCATAACGTCCGCTTTCACGCCACAGGTCGGCCGATTGCAAGGTGGGCATCAGCATCGGGATGTGGCCCGCACGTTGCTGTTCCTCGTGCACGATATTTTCAATGTTCTTTAACACCTTCAGGCCCATTGGCAGCCAGGAATAAATCCCGGCGCTGGCCTGTTTGATCATACCGGCGCGCAGCATATAGCGATGCGAAACGATCTGGGCCTCGGCAGGGGTTTCTTTCAGAACGGGCAGAAAATAGCGCGACAGTCGCATTGGATCACCTTTGGACATGGAATTCGGGTTGCCAAGGGGTTTAGGATAGGCGCGCGCAACAGACAAGGGCCGTTTCAACGCCTCTTGAAACCCGCGCCTGCATGGGCGATGTGTTAGGGAACAGATTAAACAAGGACATTTCATGGCTCTACCCGCACAACAGCAAACAAAATACTGGACCATCGCCACGGCGGTGTTTTTGGTTGTGCTTTGGTATCTGGGCGATGTGATCCTGCCGTTCGTATTGGGCGGAGCAATTGCCTATTTTCTGGACCCGATCGCGGACCGACTGGAAAAGATGGGGTTCTCGCGGGTGTGGGCCACTGTGGTGATCACCTTTTTCGGGTTAATCATATTCACCCTGATGGCGCTGTTGATCATCCCGACACTGGTGGAGCAAACCATCGCGCTGATCAATTCCGCCCCCGAGATTTTCTCGAAACTAAAGAACTTCCTGACTGAACGTTTCCCGTCCCTGATGGACGCCAATTCCACCCTGCGCCATTCGCTGGAAGGTATTGGCGAGTCCATTCAGGCCAAAGGCGGGCAGTTCGTTAACGGGTTGCTGTCCTCGGCCATGAGCCTGATCAACATCATCGTGCTGATGGTGATCGTGCCGGTCGTAGCGTTTTATATGCTGATGGACTGGGACCGGATGGTCGCCAAGATTGACGCGCTGTTGCCGCGGGACCATGCGCCCGTGGTCCGCCGGTTGGCGGGTGAAATCGACAAAACGCTGGCATCGTTTATTCGCGGCCAAGGCACGGTTTGCCTGACGATGGGGGCCTATTATGCCATCGGGCTGATGCTGGTGGGGCTGCAATTCGGTCTATTGGTGGGGGCTTTTGCGGGTCTGATCACCTTTATCCCCTATATCGGGGCGCTGATTGGCGGGGCGCTGGCGATCGGGCTGGGCCTGTTCCAGTTTTGGGGCGACTGGGTGTCGCTGGGGCTGGTGGCGGGTGTGTTCATGATCGGCCAAGCACTGGAAGGCAACGTGATCACCCCCAAACTGGTGGGCAACAGCGTTGGCCTGCACCCCGTGTGGCTGATGTTTTCACTGTCGGTGTTCGGGTCCATGTTCGGCTTTGTCGGCATGCTGGTGGCGGTGCCAGTGGCGGCCAGCATCGGCGTGATCATCCGCTTTGCAACCGAGCAATATAAACAGGGGCGACTGTATCAGGGGCTTGCCGGTAAAACCGATACCGATGAACCCGTCCCCGGCAATTTGCCAAAAACCGAAGAAACCTGACCCATGGCCGAACAGATGACATTCGAGTTGCCCGTTAAAACGGCGCTGGGACGTGACGATTTCTTTGTCTCGCCAATCAACGCGTTGGCGGTGCAGATGCTGGAAAACTGGCCCGCGTGGCCCAACCACAAACTGGCGCTGATCGGCCCCAAGGGCGCTGGCAAAACCCATCTGGTACAGGTCTGGGCGACAGACACCGGCGCAACCGTGCTGCCCGCGTGTGATTTGCCCGATGCCAACATCCCCGCGCTGGTTGATGCCCCGATTGCCATCGAGGATATCCGTGAAATTGCCACCGACATGCCCGCCCAGGAAGCGCTGTTCCATCTGCACAATCTGGCCCAGGCCCACGGCACCCCGTTGTTGCTGACCGCCGACATCGCGCCAAACCACTGGGGCCTGACCCTGCCCGATCTGCAAAGCCGCATGACGGCGACCACCATCACCACCCTGCCCGCCCCCGATGACGCTTTGTTGGCGGCAGTGCTGGTGAAACTGTTTGCGGATCGCCAGATCACGGTGCAACCCGACCTGATCGCATATCTTTTAAAACGCATGGATAGATCGTTTGATGCTGCCGGCCAACTGGTGGCCACACTGGACAAGGCCGCCCTAAGCAAAGCCAAACCCATCACCCGCAAACTGGCGGCAACGGTGCTGGACAATTCCCCCTGAAATGCGCCATACTGGGGTCCGTATACTCCCTTACATTCTGGCCCAGATATGACCCATGCTGATTTCCTGAAATCGCCCTTTGACGCCGCCAAAACCCTGCCCGCCGACGAATGGGCTGGCCCCAAACGGTTCTTTAACCGCGAATTGTCGTGGCTGGCGTTCAACTGGCGTGTGCTGGAAGAGGCCGAAAACCCCCGCGTGCCACTGCTGGAACGGCTGCGGTTCCTGTCGATTTCAGCCACCAATCTGGACGAATTTTTCACCGTGCGTGTGGCGGGCCTGCAGGAACTGGCTGACGCAGGCAACACCACGCCCGCCGCCGACGGGCTGACACCCGCGCAACAACTGGTGCTGATCAACGCCGATGCGCGCAAGCTGTTGCAGGAACAACAGCGCGTCTGGAACGAATTGCGCAGTTTGATGGAAGGCGAAAATATCCTACTGCTAGAGGCTGAAACATTAAGCGAAGCAGACAAGAAATTCGCCGAAGATTTCTTTCTGACGCAAGTGTTCCCCGTCCTGTCCCCGCTGGCGATCGACCCCGCGCACCCCTTCCCCTTTATCCCGAACGAAGGCTTTGCGCTGGCGCTGAAACTGGAGGGGCTGACCGATAAACGCCCGCTGCAAGCCCTGCTGCCGATCCCGCACCAGATCGACCGTTTTGTCGCCCTGCCATCGGATGGCAACACGCAACGCTATCTGCCGCTGGAAGAACTGTTGCTGCTGCACCTTGGCGCGCTGTTCCCCGGCTATCAGACCAAAGGCCACTGCGCCTTCCGCGTGCTGCGCAACAGCGACCTTGAGGTCGAGGACGAAGCCGAAGATCTGGTGCGCGAATTCGAGGTGGCGCTAAAACGCCGCCGCCGTGGCGATGTGGTGCGCATGAAACTGTCCACCAATGCCCCATCCGGCCTGCGCCGCCTGATCACCCGTGAATTGCACGTCGAGGATGACGAGGTGGTCGAGATTGACGGCATGCTGGGCCTGACCGATCTGTCGGAACTGGTCTCCGATGCCCGCCCTGATCTGCTGTGGCCCAATTTCACCCCGCGTGTGCCCGAACGGGTGCTGGATTTTGATGGCGACATGTTCGCCGCGATCCAGCAAAAAGACATGCTGTTGCACCACCCCTATGAAACCTTCGACATGGTGGTGCGGTTCCTTGAACAAGCCGCGCGGGATCCCGATGTGGTGGCGATCAAACAGACGTTCTATCGTACCTCGCGCAACTCCCCCATCGTTGCCGCCCTGTGCGAAGCCGCCGAAGCGGGCAAATCTGTCACCGCATTGGTTGAACTGAAGGCCCGCTTTGACGAAGCCGCCAACATCCGCCAATCAAGGCATCTGGAACGGTCCGGCGCGCATGTGGTTTACGGATTTATCAACTATAAAACCCACGCCAAAATCAGCGTCGTTGTGCGCCGAGAAGGTGACAAGCTGGTGACCTATACCCATTACGGCACCGGCAATTACCACCCCATCACCGCGCGAATTTACACCGATCTGTCGCTGTTCACCTGCAACGCCGCCCTTGGGCGGGACGCGACCAAAGTGTTCAACTATCTGTCCGGGTACGCCCAACCCGAGAGGCTGGAAAACCTTGCCATTTCCCCGCTGAACTTGAAATCCAGCCTGATCGACAGTATCAATCGCGAGGCCAAATTCGCAACCGAAGGCAAACCCGCCGAGATCTGGGCCAAGATGAATTCGCTGGTCGATCCCGATGTGATCGACGCGCTTTATGCGGCCTCGCAGGCGGGGGTGAAAATCAGCCTTGTCATTCGCGGCATCTGTGGCTTGCGGCCCGGCATCAAAGGGTTATCCGACAATATCCGCGTCAAATCCATCGTTGGCCGTTTTCTGGAACATTCGCGCATTGTCTGCTTTGGCAACGGCTATGGCCTGCCCGCCAAAAAGGCCCGCGTGTATATTTCATCGGCCGACTGGATGGGCCGCAACCTGAAACGCCGGGTTGAAACGCTGGTCGAGGCAACGAACGCCACCGTCAAAGCGCAGATCATGAGCCAGATCATGGCCGCCAATATGGCAGACGAGGCCCAGAGCTGGGTTTTGTCCCCCGATGGCCGCTACCTGCGCCCAAAAACCGCACCCGACGCGCATCCGTTCAATTGCCACCGTTTCTTTATGGAAAATCCCTCTTTGTCGGGACGTGGCAAGGCTGGTGCCGCCGATGTACCCGAACTGGCCCACACCAAAGATTGACGCGCGCCCCCTGCCCGCTGCAAACTGCGCATGAACAACGGGGGATGAATCAGTGGACCACACAACCGAAGACTGGGGCCCCTTTGGCCGCCCGCTGTTTGACGATCCCTCCACCCGCGCCTTATCGCGCGTTGGTGTGGTGGATGTCGGCTCGAACTCGGTCCGGTTGGTGGTGTTTGACGGCGCCGCCCGCAGCCCCGCCTATTTCTACAACGAAAAGATCATGTGTGCCCTTGGCGCGGGCCTGCCCGAAACCGGCCACTTGAATCCGAAGGGGCGTGAACGGGCGCTGGCGGCGATCCGGCGCTTTCAATTGCTGGCCGAGGGTATGAATATCCCGCCGCTGACTGCTGTAGCCACCGCCGCCGTGCGCGAAGCCACGGATGGCAGTGATTTCTGCGAAGAAGTGATGCGCGAAACCGGCCTGAATATCTATGTAATCGACGGCGAGGAAGAAGCACGCCTATCAGCTCAAGGCGTGTTGTTGGGCTGGCCCACCGCAAACGGGCTGGTTTGCGATATTGGCGGGTCCTCGATGGAACTGGCCGAGGTCGCTGAGGGGCGTGTGGGGCGGCGGCTAACCTCGCCACTTGGCCCATTAAAACTGTCCAATGTGAAGGGCGGCAAGAAGGGGCTGAAGAAGCATATCAGCGGGATTCTAGACGATCTGCACGACCGGATTCCGGTCGAGGGCAAACGGCTGTTTCTGGTCGGCGGATCGTGGCGGGCGATTGCGCGAATCGACATGCTGCGCCGTGGCTATCCGCTGACCGTGCTGCACGAATACCGGATGACGCCCAAATCGGTGATGGAAACCGTGAAATGGATCAATGACCACGATCTGGACGAATTGCGCGCCCTGACCGGCACGTCACAGGCGCGGATGGTGCTGGTGCCGGTCGCCTGCGAAGTGCTGAAACGTGTGGTGCGTAGATTCAAGCCCAAGGAAATCGCTATTTCCAGCTACGGCATCCGCGAAGGCATGCTGTATGAACAAATGCCGCAAAAACTGCGCGACCGCGACCCGCTGATCGAGGCCTGCCGCTTTGCCGAAAGCAAAGACGCCCGCTGGCCCGGCTTTGGCAAGCAGCTCTATAATTTCATCCTGCCGCTGTTCAAATCGGCACCGGATGATCGCAAACGCCTGATCCTTGCCGCCTGCCTGCTGCATGATGTGACATGGCGCGCCCACCCTGATTACCGCGCCGAGGTCTGTTTTGACAACGCAACCCGCGCCAATTTGGGCGGTCTGCGCCACCGCGAACGGGTGTTTTTGGGGCTGGCCCTGCTGCACCGTTACAAAAACAGCCGCGAAGGGACACGGTTTGAACCGATGGTGGAATTGCTGGCCCAAAAAGATGCAGTGGATGCCGAGGTGGTGGGCAAAGCCATGCGCTTTGGCGCGATGCTGACGGTGGATGCTTTGGATAAAATGGCAAACATGCGCTATTTCCCCAAGAAAAAACAACTGGAACTGCGGCTGGATGAAACCGGCCGCGGGCTGTTTGGCGAAGTGGCCGAGGCACGCTTCATGTCACTGGCCGCCGCATTGGGGGCCGAGGTCGAGATCAAGAAACTGCGGTGACGACAGCACTTATAATCATTGCCATTATCGCAATCGCAGTGCTGCTGTTCGGACTAGCGGTCCGCTACGGATTCCGTGCGCCCCGCATCAAAGAAACTGGTGACCCAGCCGATTACGGGCTGAATTTCAAGGCGGTCAATATCCCCGGCAAAAACGGTGCAAACCTGTTTGGCTGGCATATTCTGGCCTCTGACAAACCGGCCACCCCGACCATCCTGATCATGCACGGCTGGGGGGTGAACGCCGAAGTGATCCTGCCTGTGGCCGTGCCCCTGTGCAAGGCAGGCTACAACGCCTTACTGCTGGATGCGCGCAATCACGGCAGCAGCGACAGCGGCGGCCATTCCTCAATGCCAACATTTGCCGAGGACATCGAAAGCGGGCTGGATTGGCTGAAACAGCAACCCGAAACCGGCAAAATCGCCCTGCTGGGTCATTCAGTCGGCGCGGCGGCAACGTTGCTGGTGGCATCGCGCCGTCACGATATGGAGGCGGTGATTTCGATTGCCAGCTTTGCCCATCCCGAATGGCTGATGCAGCGCTATTTACAAAGCCTGCACCTGCCCAAATGGCTGATCGCACTGGTTTTACGTTATGTGGAGCGGATCATTGGCCACCGGTTTGACGATATCGCCCCGATCAACACCCGATGCAAAATAACCTGTCCGGTGCTGTTGGTGCACGGGGATGCGGATAAAACCATTCCGGTAAAGGATTTGCAGGCGATTGCCGATAACTGCAAGGGTCACAAGGCCGAAATCCTGCTGATCCCCGATGGCGATCATGATTCTGTTGATAAAATCGAGCAACACAGCACTGAATTGCTGTCCTTTCTGGATCGCACAATGCCCCGAAATCTTTAACAGATTTCACCCTGTTTTCTTTGAAAGAAAACAGCCGCCCCTACAGTTCGATCTCGCCCTCTTCCAATGGCTTCTCGATCTCTAGCGGCGTTTTACGGCGGATGATGATGTCGCCATTGGGCAGCACCTCTGGCGCGCGGTAATTGGTGAAATCTCCGATCATTTCTCGCAGTTGCGCCAACCCCGGCCCCATTTCCTCGGCCAAGCCTTTCAGGTCTTTCAATGCCGGTTCCATTTCGGTCGACAAACCACGCAAAAACATTCTGGCGCCCTGTTCCATCAGGCTCAGGCCATTGTCCATCCCGCCCTCGTCAGAATTTTCCGCATAGGCGGGCGACAGGGCCAGACAGGCGGCGATTGTGAATGCAGCTATCTGTTTCATACCCCCAATATAAGGCATCCTGCCCCGTTTTGTAAGGTCACAGATCAATATCAATTGTTACCGGAAAATGGTCCGAAGCCGTCAGCAGCGCCTCGCGCAGTTCCGGCATATGGTAACAGTCAGGATCCTCGAACGGGTGCCATATGCGCCAGCGGGGTTGTTTGGCGTTCAGGCCAGCCGAAACCATGATGTAATCCAGCAGCACCGACAGATAACGGTTTTCGTGTTTGATATAGAAACGGGAAGTTGCCGGTTTCGCCCCCAGTTTACGCGACAGGATCATATCGGCGTGCGGATCAAACAGGGATTCATGCCCATCCTCGCCCAGCACGATTTCCACGCTGGAGCGGCCGAACAACTTTTCATATTCGTCCAGACCGGGGCCATCGTTGAAATCCCCCAGCACCATCACGGATTCATCCGCGCCTAGATGTTCTTCGACCCGTTGGCGCAACCAGATACACTGCGCCATTTGTTTGCGGCGATTTTCAATCGCCTTGCGCATCACTTCCACAGCACCACGGGCACCGTGCGGGGCTTTGGATTTAATATGCACGCCGATCATACGAAACCGGCTGCCGGTTTTGGTTTTCGCGGCCACCTCTAACGGCGGTTTTGAGAATGTAATCAGCTCGGGCGTGGCGTCCACATCCAGATCACGGCGAAACACACTGTCAAACCGTGGCGAATTGAACGAACCTTTCTTGCCCGTCTGCTCGCCCTTTGGGTCATGGCGCGCGGTCATTACATCGGGGTCATACAGCAGCCCGATTTCCTGCTGGGTATCGTTTTGAAACCCGATCAGCGCCTTGCGGGTACGCAGCCCGAAATGCTTTGCAAAATTTTCCAGCGCCCGCACCCCGTCGCGCCGGTGACTGCCATCCGGCGCCTCGATCACCATCACCGCGTCCGCATCCATCGCGGCAAACACCATTGCCACGGCCTTTAGTTGCTGCACGCGTGTCACATCATACCGACGCGACCATTCCCCGTCCATCAACGGCTGGCCATCTTTGCCAAACAGCGCGTCGAACCATTCCACGTTATAGGTGGCAATGCGCATCAGGCCGCTGCCTTCTGGATTTCGTCCCAAGCGCTATTGATCGCTATCAGACGCATTTCAGCCAGCTTGACCGCCTCTTCCGGCACGCCGCGAGCCTTCATGCGGTCCGGATGGGTCTCGCGCACCAACGCCTTATAGGCCGCGTGGATTTCCTCAAAGGATGCATCCGGTGCCACCCCTAGAACCGCAAAAGGATCAGGCAAGGCGTCGGCCACGAACATCGCCCGCATGGTGCGAAATTCGCGTTCATTGATACCGAAAATCCGGCGCACGCGGTCCAGAAAGTCATCTTCTTTCGGGTGGTATTCGCCATCTGCCAGCGCAATGAAAAACAGCCCCTCCATCAGGTCCTGCAACGGCTCGCAGCGATCCCCGAACATGCGCTTGATCCGGCGGGCGTACTCCTCGAATCCCGCCACATCCTGCCGTGCCATGTTGAAAATCCGCGCTGCATTGGCCTCTTCCTGCGGCGGAATTGTGAATACTTCGCGAAAGGCCGTAACCTCGTCACGCGTCACCTGCCCGTCGGCCTTGGCCATCTTGGCGCCCAGCGCGATCACCGCAATGGTGAAACCCACCGTTTGCTCGGGCGGGGTGCGCAGGCGGTCGAATACCTCGGACAGCCCTTCACCAGCGGCGAGGGCGGACAGGGCATCGGCTATGCGGGTCCATAATGACATATTATCAGGATAGCGGGTATTTTCGGGACTGTCAGGTCATGTATTCAATAGTTTTTGCAGTAATATCAGGTCTAACCAACGCCCTGCCTTGCGCCCCACCTCGGGCATCCGCGCCACTTCGGCAAATCCAAGCGCCTGATGGAAGCGGATGGCGGCGGGGTTTTCGGCACTCACCCCCGCCACCATCACATGAATTTCACACTCGCGCGCCTGATCCAGCAGGGTTTGCATCAATTCCCGCCCGACCCCGCGCCCACGTGCCTGCGAGGCCAGATGGATCGTAACCTCGCCGGTATGGCGATATCCAGGGCCACCCCTAAACGCGCCATAGGTGGCAAAACCCGACACTTGGTTGCCCACGTCCGCCACCAACACAGGTTGGGACGCCAGCAGTTGCAGAATGGATTGGTCGGTCTTTTCCTCGGTGGTAAAGGTGATCACAGGATCGCGGATAACCCCGTTCCAGATATTGGCAATCATGGCCGCATCTTTGGGGATTGCCGCGCGGATCGTCATTGCAAAACCCGCACCCCGTGCGGCGTTTCGATTTCAGCCCGGTATGCCACATGATCCCCCTGCACTACGGCGACTCTTGGATCGACAAACCCGCCCAAGGCCTGCTGCAAGGCCTCGGCCTGTGGGTGCGCCACCTCAAGTCTGCGCAACCGGCACCCCGCATCGGCTAGCAAATCCGCCGGGTGCAACACCCCTTGCCATTGGATCAACGCTGGATAGGCGCTGTCAAACGGCAGGCGCCCATCCTCTGGCACCGCCATCCGCCAGCACAGATCGCCACGTGACAGGGCAACTGGCACGCCCACCCCGTCTGGGCTGGCGGCGATTGCGGCGTCCAGATCATCACTGCGACAAATCCAGTTGGTCAGACGCGGTGCGCCCGCAAAATGGTCCAGATCAAACCAGCGCGGATGATCCGGCGCTGGGGCATCAGGATTGATCGAGATCACTTCCAGATACACATCCCCTAGTCCCAAAAGCCGGTTATGCGTACCCATCAGCGGATGCTCTCCGCCGCCCGACAGGGACACGCCCAAGGTTTCTTCGACAATCGCCACGCCCTCGTCCAGAGTGGCCGCCGCCACCGCGATATGGTCCAGTTTCAGCATTCCCGCCCCTTTTTATCCGGCCTCTGGGTGCATCACCCTATTTTCTGGCTTCACGCAAAATCTGCAAGATATCCTGCGCGGCCTCGGGGATGTTTGTCCCGGGGCCAAAGATCGCCTTGACGCCCGCATCATACAGGAACTGGTAATCCTGCTGCGGAATAACCCCGCCGCAGATCACGATAATGTCGTCGGCACCCGCATCCTTCAGCGCCTGCACCAACTTGGGGGCCAGCGTTTTATGCCCTGCCGCCTGCGACGAAATCCCGACCACATGCACGTCATTGTCGACCGCATCCTGCGCCGCCTCTTCCGGGGTCTGGAACAGAGGGCCAACGTCCACGTCAAAGCCGATATCGGCAAAGGCCGTGGCAATCACTTTAGCCCCGCGGTCGTGCCCGTCCTGCCCCATCTTGACCACCAGCATACGCGGGCGGCGACCCTCGTCCTTGGCAAATTCCTCGACTGATTTCTGGATCGCGGCAAAGCCTTCGTCGCCCTCGTAAGCCGCGCCATAGACACCCGCGAGGGTTTTGACCTCGGCGCGGTGCCGTCCGAATGTTTTTTCCATCGCCATGCTGATTTCCCCCACTGTTGCCCGCGCCCGCGCCGCGTCAATCGCGATTTCCAGCAGGTTGCCCTGCCCCGATGCTGCCGCCTGCTCCAGCGCCAAAAGCGCTGCGTCACAGGCCGCCTGATCGCGGGTGCTGCGGATTTCTTTCAGGCGTTCCACCTGGTTTTCACGCACCGCCACATTATCGACATCCAGAATGTCGATCGGATCTTCCTTGTCCAGACGGAACTTGTTCACGCCGACAATCACCTCGTCGCCGCGATCCACCGCCGCTTGCCGTCGCGCGGCCGCTTCCTCGATCCGCAACTTGGGCATACCGGAGGCCACCGCCTTGGTCATGCCCCCCATCGCGTCGACCTCTTCGATGATTTTCCACGCTTCATCCGCCAGATCAGCGGTCAATTTTTCAACGTAATATGACCCCGCCAATGGGTCGACCACCTTGGTCACACCGGTTTCATTTTGCAGGATCAACTGGGTGTTGCGCGCAATGCGGGACGAAAAATCCGTTGGCAAAGCAATGGCTTCGTCAAAAGAGTTCGTGTGCAGCGATTGTGTGCCGCCCAGCACCGCGCTCATCGCCTCGTATGCTGTGCGCACGATGTTGTTGTAGGGATCCTGTTCCTGAAGGGACACGCCGGAGGTCTGGCAATGGGTGCGCAGCATCAGGGATTTTTCCGACTTCGGATTGAATTCCGACATGATTTTATGCCACAGGAACCGCGCGGCGCGCAGCTTGGCGGCTTCCATAAAAAAGTTCATGCCGATGGCAAAGAAGAAACTTAGCCGCCCCGCAAAGGCATCCACATCCATGCCACGATCCAGCGCCGCGCGGACATATTCGCGCCCGTCGGCCAGCGTGAAGGCCAGTTCTTGCACAAGGTTCGCGCCCGCCTCTTGCATGTGGTAGCCCGAGATCGAGATCGAATTGAAACGTGGCATATTTCCCGACGTAAATTCAATGATATCGCTGACGATCCGCATGCTGGGTTCGGGCGGATAGATATAGGTGTTGCGCACCATGAATTCTTTTAGAACATCGTTCTGGATGGTGCCCGACAGGGCCGCGCGGTCCACGCCCTGTTCTTCGCCCGCCACGATGAATGACGCCAGCACGGGGATCACCGCGCCGTTCATGGTCATTGAAACCGAAACCTTATCCAGCGGGATGCCGTCGAACAGGATTTTCATATCCTCGACACTGTCAATCGCCACACCGGCCTTGCCCACATCACCCACCACACGCGGATGATCGGAATCATACCCGCGGTGTGTGGCCAGATCAAAGGCAACCGAAACCCCTTGCTGCCCCGCATCAAGCGCCTTGCGGTAGAACGCATTGCTTTCCTCGGCGGTGGAAAAACCGGCATATTGGCGGATCGTCCACGGACGCCCCGTATACATGGTGGAACGCGGTCCACGGGTGAAGGGCACCTCGCCGGGCATGCTGCCCATATGGTCCAAACCCGCCGCGTCGGCCTCGGTATAGACCGGCTCCACGTCAATGCCTTCGGGCGTGTGCCACGTCAGATCGTCCAGCGGCCGCCCGCGCAGCTCTTTTTCTGCGCGCTTAGCCCATGCTTCTTTCTTGTTGGTCATTGGAATGTCCTCTTTCCACTTCCACCGGCCGCAGATGTATCCCTGCTGGTCCGCTGTCTGAATTCTCTATATAGGTCGCCAACCCGTCCGCACCCCCGCGCAGCCAGGCGATATCTTCGTCATACTGGCCCTGAAACGCCGCGATATGATCCGCGCCAAACGGCTGCCAGCGCGAATAATCATCCGGCAATTGATCCGCCGCCGCGTGATTACCACGATCCAGAAACACCTTGCGAATTTTGGCACAGCTTGGCGAAGCATTGTGCCAATCCCGTCGCCCGCGCATCATTGCGGGTATACGTCCGTTGTTGATCATCGCCAATTGCTGATCAGACTGGCCTACGAACCCCTCGAAAGGCCAGACCACCAGTTCAGCCGCCGGAAACACCGCCGCCGCATCCCGGATCACATCCCGCCAGCGGCGCGACTGGGTGACCAGCAGGTCCAAAAATCCGTCATCCGGCGCCTTCCAGCCGCGCTGCACCATAAACGCCAGAACCGAAGCCCAGTATTTATCATATGAGCGGACCGACAGCGCCACACGTTTACAGTGAAATCCGAACCCCGGCGCAAACCGCTCCAGCCGCGCACGCGCATCCGGATACAGCCGCGCCGCCGACAGGTTGTCCCACATCGCCCCGATCATGTTTTCTTCGCTGACCACCAGAGATTTAACATCTACCTGCGCCAGCCGGTCCAGCTCCATCTTGATCAGCCCGTTTGAGCGCCGCCCGCGCAAAACCGCGTCATGGGTCATATTTTTTGGCCGTTTCACCAGCCCCGAAAACAGGCCCGAACGCGTCCTGTTCGGCCCCCAGAATTCGGTGCCGATTTCATTCAGATGATCACGGTTTTCGTCCAGATAGGTCTGGAATGTGGTGGTGCCGGTGCGATGTGCACCGATATGCAGGATAACATCCATAAGCTGCGATACTCCGCCTGAAACTGCGGTAAAAACCGCCTGAATATGTTGTCTAAGGTCCATCAGTACCCCCTCAACATGATCAGACGATTAACGGCGCAGATTTTTCCCGCCGCCCGTATTTCAGGCACATGCCTCATTCAAACTCCATGATCACATCATCCACCGCCAGACTGTCGCCCGCAGCAGCGTTGATTTTGGTCACCACGGTTTTCTTTTCTGCGCGCAGGATATTTTCCATTTTCATCGCTTCAATAGTGCACAGCGCCTGGCCTTCCTGCACCTCGTCGCCAACCTCGACCGCAACCGAAACGATCAAACCGGGCATCGGGCACAGCAGTAATTTCGAGGTATCCGGCGGCATTTTTTCCGGCATCAGGCGGGCCAGTTCGGCCTGACGCGGGGTGCGCACGAACACCTTCATATCGGCCCCGCGCAAACGCATCCGGAACCCGCCGGGGATTTTGCCAACCTTGACCACCAATAGCGTGCCATCAACGTCCAGCTTGGCAAGGCTCTGGCCCGGCACCCAGTCGGATGAAACGCGGTGGCTTTGGCCGTTCTTGAAGGTCACCGTCGCCCCCATCGGATCTGCGGCGATCACCACGGGGAATTCCCGCCCCTGCAAGGATACCACCCAATCTGTGCCGACCTTGCGTTCGTGGTTGTCCATCCGGCCCGACACCCGCGTGCGCCGAATTTCGGCAACGCGGTACATCGCGGCGGCACTGGCTGCAACGCGGCGCAACATGTCGTCAGGCAAATCGACCCCGTCAAAACCATCGGGGAACTCTTCCTCGATAAAGGCGGTGGTCATGTTGCCCGAGGTGAATTTTTCATGGTCCATCACGGCAGACAGGAACGGCAGGTTGTGACCAATGCCCTCAACCTCGAAACTGTCTAGCGCCACGCGCATTTCCTCGATCGCAGCGGCGCGGTCCGGTCCCCACGTACACAGCTTGGCGATCATCGGGTCATAATACATCGAAATCTCGCCACCCTCGTAAACGCCGGTATCGTTGCGCACCACGTGGGTAGCATCGGCCACCTCTTGCGGTGGGCGATAACGGCTTAGGCGACCGATCGACGGCAAAAAGTTGCGATAGGGATCTTCCGCATAAAGGCGGCTTTCCATCGCCCAGCCATTCAGCTTCACATCCTTTTGACGCAGCGCCAATTCTTCGCCATTGGCCACGCGGATCATCTGTTCCACCAGATCAACGCCGGTGATCAGTTCGGTTACGGGGTGTTCCACCTGAAGGCGGGTGTTCATTTCAAGGAAATAGAAGTTGCGCTTGCCATCAACGATAAACTCGACCGTGCCAGCACTGGTGTACCCAACGGCCTGCGCCAGCGCGACGGCCTGATTGCCCATCTTTTTACGGGTCTTTTCGTCCAGAAACGGGCTGGGCGCTTCTTCGATCACTTTTTGATTGCGCCGCTGGATCGAGCATTCACGTTCGCCCAGATAGATCGCGTTTCCGTGAGCATCGGCCAGCACCTGAATCTCGATGTGTCGCGGTTGTGTGATAAATTTCTCAATGAAAATGCGGTCATCACCAAAACTGCTGGCGGCCTCGTTCTTGGAGCTTTGGAACCCCTCGCGGGCCTCCTCGTCATTCCAGGCAATCCGCATCCCCTTGCCGCCACCACCGGCGCTCGCCTTGAGCATCACCGGATAGCCAATCTCGCGGCTGATCTTGACCGCCTCGTCTGCATCGGCGATCAAACCCATGTGGCCGGGAACGGTGGCCACACCTGCCTCTTGGGCGATTTTCTTGCTGGTGATCTTGTCGCCCATGCTTTCAATTGCGCCAACGGGGGGGCCAATAAATGCCACGCCTTCACGCGCCAAGGCTTCGGCGAACAGCTTGTTTTCACTAAGGAAACCGTACCCGGGATGCACCGCCTCGGCGCCGGTCTGGCGGATGGCATCCATCACCTTGTCAATCACGATATAGGATTCATTGGCCGGCGGCGGACCGATCAGCACCGCTTCGTCCGCCATTTTCACATGCAGCGCGTGTTTGTCGGCCTCGGAATAGATGGCGACCGTTTTGATCCCCATCTTCTGCGCCGATTTAATCACCCGACAGGCGATTTCACCACGGTTTGCTATCAGTATCTTTTTGAACATCTAACAGGCCTTCCCCAATTCAATTCGTGCCAGACCGGCACCCGTTGTTCTTGATCCAGCGCACGCCCCTCGCGCGCGCCAAATCGCATTTTTACCAATCACGTTCCACACACGAAACGCGGATTTTTCGTGAAAATCCAATCCGGAATTCGTGCGAATTCCGGCTCCCTTCGTGACAACCGGTGATCGAATATCTCTGCCAAACTCTCCGCATGGGTGCGCCAATTCCGGTGCCCTGAATACAGGAGGAAGACGATGAAGATTTTCCCGCTTCACAGATACAGCCCGCCAGTCGTGGCCGCGCTGCTTGCGGCGGCTGCGGCAGGTCCGGCGTTGGCCGAAACCCCAGCCGAACTGAAACAGCAAATCAGGGCGTTGGAAGCGCGGGTTGACGGGCTGGAAAGCGAAGGGCGACTGAAGTTCCCCAGTGGCACGGTTGTCGAAATCGGCGGTTATATCAAAACCGACTTTATCTTTGATTTCGACGAAGCCCTTGGCGATGCCTTTAATGTCGATGGCATCACAATCAGCGACGTTGGCGATAACGAACGCTTTCGCGCCCACGCGCGTCAATCGCGGTTGTTCATCAAAACCACAACGCAAACCAACAGTGGTCCGCTGAAAACCCATCTTGAATTCGATTTCTTCGGCAGCAATGGCAACGAAGTGTTCTCGAATTCCAACAGCCCGCGCCTGCGCCATGCTTACGGCACATGGAATGGCTGGACGGTTGGGCAAACGTGGTCGAACTTTATGCCGATCGAAAGCTACCCCACCACCGTTGACTTCAACGGCCCTGCGGGGATTCCGTTTATCCGTCAGGCGCAGATCCGCTATACGTTTCCGGTTTCCGATAGCGTAAGCATTTCTGCCTCGCTGGAAAATTCCGAATTCAGCGGGCGCGATGCGGCCGGACCGATTGCCGAAAGCATCAACGCGGGCATTCGCGCCGGGATCGACCAAGCACCCGATATTACCTTGGCCGCCACCTGGAAAGGCGACAAAGCGCTGGTAAAACTGGCCGGTGTCTTGCGCAAGTTCGACTCGCCCACGTCGAATGACACGGCGACGGGCTGGGGCGTAAACCTGTCCGGCAATGCATCCCTGTGGCAAGGCGGCACGCTTTACGGCTCGCTGACCTATGGGGACGGGATCGGGCGCTATCTGATCAACGGCTTTGCGCAGGATGCGTTTATCGATGCGGCCGGTAACCTGCAAACCATCGAAGCAGGCGGCGCAACCTTCGGGATATCGCAAGTTCTTAGCCCCAAACTGACCGGTGGGCTGACGTTGGGATATTTCGAGGTCAACGACACCTTTGCCGCGACCGATACCGACAATATTTCCACAGTACACCTTAGCCTGTTCTACAAACCGACCGAACGTATGACCGTCGGAGCCGAACTGGCTTATGGACGCCGTGAAATTGTAAGTGGAGCGTCGGATGACGCCACGCGGCTGCAAACATCGGTACAGTTCAACTTCTGAACCTGCCGGGTAAAAGGCGGGCCAAGGTGCACGGTCCGCCTTTTGCATTTCACCTGACCTCACGAAAAACCACTGCAAGGTTGCCCTCACAGTGGTTGTTTCATGAGTGGTTAGCGTCGAGCCCAGGGCCCGGTAATTCAATTGTGTGCTAGCGGCACACCCCCACGTCATCACAAAGCGCACCAGCGCCTGCACCGATGACCGCCCCCGTAAGAACACTACCGTTTGTAACATCGGCAACGACAGCACCGGCAACAGCACCAGCGGCTGCGCGTTCGACGTCATTGTCCAGACACCCGGCAAGCGGGGTAACAAGGATTGCCACAAGGGCAAGGTGTTTGATCTGCATTGTTTTCTGCCTCCAACAATTTTTCTTATTGGCTGCGATTCTATCACGTTGTGATTCGCTTGAGAATCCCCTGTTTGCAAACTGGATATTTCGGCTGTTCTTTGCCCAGTCACACCGTAAATCCGCCAACTCTGCCGCAAGGCGGGCACAGATAAAAAAAACGGTCCGGCCCCAATGGGACCGGACCGTTCAGAAGGGGAAGGGTAACGGTTTTGACTAGTACAGACAGACATCTTGCTGGAGGCGCCTGCCTTGGTATTAACACTGAACGAATCGCTGCGCACAGCATAGTCCCCACCCGTAAAAGGTGTATTTTGGGCCGTTTTCTGCCAAATCCGGAGGGTCGCAAGCGGTATCACGCCTATTTCCTCCCAATATCCGCAGGATCAAACGAATCCGGGAACGCGGCGCGTGCGCGGCGTTCATCAATTTTCAGCAAGGCCTCATAGCTTTCGGGATCAAACGGATCCTCGGCGGGAATCACTTCGCGGCCAAACATCCACGACAAACGGCCCGCGTCCAGATTGCCGCGCTCGAATGGCTGGTCCCCGAACTGAAACCACAGCGACATCATAAAGGCTGTGTCGGCCTTGCGATCGGCTGGGCGCCTATCGGCAAACCGTTCACGCGCAACCAAAGGTGTTGCACCCTTTTTGTTCGGCCTACGAATGGTAAATTGAAAATCTGTTCCCGGTAAACGGCCGGGGAAGCCGCGATGCTTCAGCATAATTCCCCTCCTGAAATCAAAGGGTTACGCGAAACTTCGGTGTAGTATGGAGCGGGCTTGAAGGCCCGCTCCGGTACTGAATTAGTACTTTGTAGTGGGCTGTTCAACAACCACAGGCTCTTCAACGAATACTTCTTCTTGCTGTGCGCAAGCAGCGATAGTCGAGAAAAGGGCCAGGGCCAGTACTGCTTTGAAACCGTTCGACATGTTTGTCTCCTATTATGTAAATTGGCAGCAACGCGGCCGATAAGCCGCGCGAACACCATAGTCGAGTTACGGGTTACTTGGGTGTAACCTGCGGCGACGATAGCGGATAAATTACAGGAAAAACACCTTTGCATTACAGATCGGCGGTTTTGTGACTCGAATGCATCATTTTCTTCTGTTTTAGCCCCATTTTCCGCTACATATAGTAGGTCCATCAGAATCCCTCCCATATGCAGGCGGCCCCATCAGGCGTATAAGAATCAAAAAACTGGGTTGCCTTAGGGTCCGTTTTGCCAAACTCGACAGCGCGGTCCGAAAGAGAGACAATAATGCGGTCAACATCCCGATTTTGTTCGGTTAATACCGCCAATGCCGAATGCTCGCACAGATAGCGCAGATCAATTTCGGCCTGATCAAATCCGATATCACCACCATCGCGTGCAATCTTTGGGGCGATATAGCGAAAACGGTAGATGTTCTTATCGCCCTCGACTTCCCAGATTACATCCTGAAAGGTAACAGGCTGGCCCGATGGTACCTTAATCAGGGCTTGCGCCTGCACGGATGGCGCAACCAGAATTGCACATAACAAGGATATGCGCAGCCCCGCCATTATGCTGTGCCTTTTGTCAGCAATGCGCGGTTAACCTTGGGGGGCGAATCCAGCGTTTCGGTCAGCGTCAGCCCATAGGCTTGCAGATGCTTCAACTGTTGTTCGGCCGTTGCCTCGCGCAGGTCGATGATTGCGCCACCACCCACGTTAACAGCCGTTGTAAAAAAATCCTGATACAGGGAAACCGGATAATGGAACCCGCAAGACAAAAAACTGGTCGCCAGATCGACTTTGCCAGCCTTGGCAGGGTCCTCTTTTTCGGGATTAAGGGTGCGAACATCCCCTGCGGCGACCTGATTGGCCACCAGCATCTCTTTTGCCCGTGCAAGCGATGAATAGGCCGCGCCTTCTTTCTTGAACCCGAAATGGCGTCTATCGTTGCTTTCCAGATCAATCAGCAACAGTTTGGTCCCCAGATCGCGGGCCAGAAACAGATCGAAAAACGCGTAGCCGCATCCGATATCGGCCACCCGTTCGGGGGCCAGTTTTTTCAATAACGGCGCCATGGCGCGATATTCGGCATGGATCACGGCAGCCGTGCGGTAGGCAATTTCCGAACCCAGCCGATCAACCTGCTCGACAATCAGGTCCATATTGCCCGCGTTCCATTCGCGGATAACCCGCCCGGAGCGTGGCAGATCATACAGAACCTCCGAACGCTGCAAGATCAGGTTCACCAGATCCTGTTGATCGAACATCGACATATCAAGCGCGCGAATGGCGTCGCTTTCGACTTCGGCAGCAATGTCAATTTCCAAACTCATGTACCCACACCTTATTGTTTACAATGGAATATTGCCGTGTTTTTTCCACGGGTTTTGCAGCTTCTTACCCCGCAGGGATGCAAACGCCCGACTGATCCGTTTGCGCGAAGATGCGGGCATAATCACCTCGTCGATGAATCCGCGTTCAGCCGCAACAAACGGGTTGGCAAAGCGATCCTCGTAATCTGCCGCATGCTGGGCGATCTTTTCGGCATCCCCCAGATCGGCGCGGTGGATGATTTCGGTGGCGCCCTTGGCCCCCATCACCGCGATCTCCGCCGTTGGCCATGCGTAATTGAAATCACCGCGCAGGTGCTTGGACGACATCACGTCATAAGCGCCGCCATAAGCCTTGCGGGTGATCAGCGTCACCTTGGGCACCGTGGCCTCGCCGTAAGCAAACAACAGTTTCGCGCCGTGTTTGATCACCCCGCCGTATTCCTGCGATGTTCCGGGCAAAAACCCGGGCACATCGACCAGCGTCAGGATCGGGATTTCAAACGCGTCGCAGAAACGAACAAAGCGGGCCGCCTTACGAGAGCTATCAATGTCAAGGCAGCCCGCCAGAACCATCGGCTGGTTGGCCACCACACCGACAGTCGAGCCTTCCAGACGGATAAATCCCGTCAGGATGTTTTTGGCAAATTCTTCCTGAATTTCGTAAAAGTCGCCCTCGTCGGCCAGCTTTACGATCAGTTCTTTCATATCATAGGGCGCATTCGGGTTTTCCGGCACCAGTGTATCAAGGCTTGCATCAATCCGGTCCGGATCATCAAAGAACGGGCGCACCGGAACAGCAGATTGATTGTGCAGCGGCAGAAAATCCACCAGACGGCGGACTTCGGACATCGCTTCGACATCGTTTTCAAACGCGCCATCAGCCACAGATGATTTTTTGGTGTGAGTGATCGCGCCGCCCAGTTCTTCGGCTGTGACCACCTCGTTTGTCACGGTTTTCACCACATCGGGGCCGGTGACAAACATGTAAGAGCTGTCCTTGACCATGAAAATAAAGTCGGTCATCGCCGGGCTGTACACCGCCCCGCCCGCGCACGGCCCCATGATCACGCTGATCTGCGGCACCACGCCCGAGGCCATGATATTGCGTTGGAACACCTCGGCGTAACCGGCCAGCGATGCGACACCTTCCTGAATCCGCGCCCCGCCGGAATCGTTCAGCCCGATCACCGGTGCACCGTTTTGCACGGCCATATCCATGATCTTGCAAATCTTTTGGGCGTGGGTTTCCGACAGGGACCCGCCGAACACGGTGAAATCCTGACTATAGACATAGACCATCCGCCCGTTGATCGTGCCCCATCCGGTGATCACCCCGTCGCCTGCGTGTTTTTGTTTCTCCATGCCGAAATCGGTGCAGCGATGGGAAACGAACATATCGAATTCCTCGAACGACTCTTCGTCCAGCAGCAGGTCAATCCGTTCGCGCGCGGTCAGCTTGCCTTTGGAATGCTGTACATTGATCCGCCGCTCTCCTCCGCCCAAACGGGCCTCGTCACGACGGGATTCCAGCTGTTGCAGAATATCTTTCACGGGCACACCTCCGGTTTTGGCTTTGAGGGCAGACTATACCCGCAACGCAGCGGGACAAAGCAAATTCCAGCAAATTTGCAAATCTTTGTTGGCGCGCCGCCCGCGAACTGCAAATCTGCGAATTCCGGTTCGTTTTTGTTGACCTGCGCCCCGCCATCTGCCCTATCTATATCCCAATAGTTGAAAACTTTTTTCAAACAAAACCCAAGGACCAAAGACTTGTTGTTTCGCGCCATAACCACCGTCACATCGCTCATTGTTGCCGCGATCCTTGCCGCTATTTCCTTCCAGTCCGTCAGCGCCGTGGCCATCCATATCCAGAACCAGATGCCAAATTCCGCATTGCTGCCGCTGGGAACCGCGATTGCCACATTTCTGATGGCCGTCATTTTCGCCGCGCCAACCATGCGTATGAACCTGTTGGTTCGCAGTTACCGGCCCATGGGGCGGTTTTTCTTCTTTCTGTTGTGTCTGGCCATTGCCGGCGGAATTGCACTTGCCGGTACTGCTATTATGCTTTCGGGCCCACCCAAGGTATACGGCGTATTCCCGACAACGCTGATTCAGCCTGCCGGCATTGCGCTTGCCGTTTTGTTCGTCCTGACCTTCATTTTCCCCGGGTTTGCCTTTCGCGACCTGCGCAAAGCCGAAGCCGAAGCGAACAAGGACCCTTCGGTCAAGCGCTACACCCTGAATAAGAAATCCGCCCCTGTTGTCGGTGGCGTTCCTTTCCAGAAAACCGCCATGTCGCGCCTTGCAAATTTCCTGCTGGGCCTGTTCTTTCTTATCTATCTGTTCGGCGGCGTTTATGGCGCACGCGAAGCGCGCTTTTTACCGTCCCAAGCGCATTACCAATGGGTCAAACAAAACCCGACCCTGTGGCTGGCAATCCCCATCGGCCTGTTTGCGGTTCTGGCCCTTCTGGGAAAACGCGCACCGGGTAAAGGGATTTTACGATCGTCAATCGTGCAAAAGCTGGTTGTCTTTGTACTGATGGCCATCGTTGCCGCCATCTTGTCCCATCCGCTTTTGACCAAAGGCTTGCCCGATCTTCTGTCCTTTGTGACCACCGGACCAGAGGCCAGCCAGAATGTCATCGTTCAACAAACCGGCAAGGAAATTCGAGGGCGTGGCTGCAACAGAACTGCAACCGTTACCCCCGCAGTCGGCGGCGGCGCCGTGACCACAATCTGTGCCATCCCCGGCGATATATGGAAGACCCTGAGAGTGGGTGATCGGTTAATCCTGTCGGGCGAACAAACCCCATTCGGGCTGCACTATTCAAACATCGCCAAACCCTGACCAGATGCAATGTGCATTTGCGCAGGCCACGCCCTGCTGCGCCGATAGTGGACATTGTCAACCAAAGCCGCTACTCCAACACGCATGACGCGAAACACAGCGGTGCGCTATCTGGATCGCACCACGCCCCCTCATATCTCGACCCTGATCTTGCTGGCATCCCTGCCCGCATTGTCAATGAACATGTTTCTGCCTTCGCTGCCCGCGATGGCGGATTATTTCGCGGTGGATTACCGGCTGATGCAGCTTTCGGTCGCGCTCTACCTTGGGGTCAGCGCCATTTTGCAATTGATGATCGGCCCTTTGTCCGACCGTTTTGGCCGCCGCCCGCTGATCCTTGCCGGTGGCGCGTTGTTCCTGCTGGCCACGCTAGGCTGTATCTGGGCGCCAACCGCCGAACTATTCCTGATGTTTCGCATGGCGCAAGCGGTGATTGCCACCGGCATGGCCATTTCCCGCGCCGTGGTGCGCGATATGGTGCCCGATGCACAGGCCGCCTCGATGATTGGATATGTCACCATGGGCATGTCGCTGGCGCCAATGCTGGGGCCGCTGCTGGGCGGGGTGCTGGACAGCTATTTTGGCTGGCATTCCGTATTCTGGCTGCTGTTTGTACTGGGCGCGGCGCTGTTCGTGCTGTCATGGTTTGACCTTGGCGAAACCTCGACCACCACCAACCGCAGCTTCGCCGAACAATTCCGCCAATATCCAGAATTGCTGATGTCGCGCCGGTTCTGGGGCTATTGCCTGTCCGCCACCTTCGCCTCGGGTGCGTTTTTCGCCTATCTGGGCGGCGCGCCTTTTGTGGGCAAGGAAATCTTCCATATGAACGCGATCTGGCTGGGGCTGTCCTTTGGCGCGGTGTCCTTTGGCTATATGATGGGCAACTTCCTGTCGGGCCGTTTTTCCACCCGCATCGGTATCAACCGGATGATCCTGTTTGGTTGCATCATCGCGGCGGTGGGGATTTCGATCTCGATGGCGCTTTTCTTTCTGGGCGTTGGCAATGCCTTCACCTTTTTCGCGTTCATGTCGACGGTGGGCCTTGGCAACGGAATGACGCTGCCCAATGCCAGTGCCGGCATGTTGTCGGTACGCCCTGATCTGGCCGGCTCGGCTTCGGGCCTTGGCGGGGCGATTTTGATTGGCGGCGGCGCGGCCTTATCGGCCTTTTCCGGTAGCCAGTTGTCGGTGGATACCGGCGTCTATCCATTGCTGTGGATCATGGTTGCCAGTTCAGTTCTGGCCATCCTTGCGATCCTTTATGTGATGCGCCGCGAACGGCAGTTGTCGATGTAGCTATTGCATTGTACCGCTTTGCAAAGTTTACTACCCAAAACCGCAAAGCTGCAAAGGACGCGCCAATGGCCACCCAGAAACTATACGCCGGTGTCAAACTGCGCGAAGTGCGCACCGGCCTTGGCCTGACCCAAAAGGCATTCGCCGAAAAGCTGGGCGTGTCCCTGCCCTATCTGAACCAGATGGAGAACAACAACCGTCCGGTCAGCACCGGCGTGGTTTTGGCACTGGCACAGGAATTCGGCTTTGACGTGACCGAACTGTCGATCGGCGACAGCGAACGCATGGTGACGGATATGCGCGAGGCACTGGCCGATCCGGTATTCGCCGACAGCACCCCGCCACTGGCCGACCTGCGCCTGACGGCATCAAACGCCCCTGCCCTTGCCCGCGCCTTTCTGGAGCTGCACCGCGCCTACCGCCAAACCCACGAACGGCTGGCATCACTGGACGAGGCCTTGGGCCGCGAAGATGCCCGCGTGCAGGCCAGCCCGTGGGAAGAGGTGCGCGATTTCTTTCACTACTGCGACAACTATATCGACGCAGTGGATCACGCCGCCGAACATTTCGCCGAAGGGGCATTTCAACAGGATCAAACCCTGCGCCAACACGCGGTGCAGGTGCTAAAGCCGCATAACGTCACCCTGACCCTGACCGACAGCGCCGCCTTGCGCGAATTTGATCCCGACAGCGGCACGCTGACCCTGTCCACCCGCGCCCCGCGCGCCACACAGGATTTTCAACTGCTGATGCAGGTGGCGCTGATCACCCAGAACCAGTTGATCGAAGCCACCCTTGATCTGGCTCGTTTCCAGACCGACGCCGCCCGCGCCATCGCCAAAATCGGGCTGGCCAATTATTTCGCCGGCGCCGCGATGATGCCCTACCGCCGGTTCCTGTCCACCGCACATGAGGTGCGCCACGATCTGGAACTTCTGGCCGAACGCTTTGGCACCTCGATCGAACAGGTGGCGCACCGTCTGTCGACCCTGCAACGCCCCGGCGCCAAGGGCATCCCGTTCTTTTTCGTGCGCGTTGATCAGGCGGGCACAATCACCAAACGCCACTCGGCCACCCGCCTGCAATTTGCCCGTTTCGGCGGGGCCTGCCCGCTGTGGAACGTTCATCGTGCCTTTGAAACACCGGGCCGGTTCCTGCGGCAACTGGCCGAAACCCCCGACGGGGCACGGTATTTCTGCCTTGCCCGCGATGTGTCGAAATCCGGTGGCTCGTTCAAGGCCCCCGTGCGCCGCTATGCCATCGGGCTGGGCTGCGAAGTGAAACACGCCGATGCGGTGGTTTATGCCGATGACCTGATCGCGGGCAAACAGCAGGTGTTCGAGCCGATCGGCATTTCCTGCCGGATTTGCGAGCGGGTGGATTGCCACCAACGATCCGTCCCGCCACTGGAACGCCGGCTAAAGGCCGACCCGAACATGCGCGGATTGCTGCCCTACGAGGTTGAGCAATGATCCTGAAAACCCTTGGCATCACGGCACTGTTGGGTCTGACGTCTTTTGGGTTTCTGGGTAAATTCGAGCAATCCATGATCTATCCGCTGGACCCGACCGAGGTTTCCCCCGCCAATGCAGGTGTGCCGCAAATGCAGGCCGTCCGTTTTGCCAGCGGCAAGGAAACCCTTGTGCTGTGGGTGGTGAAACCCAAGGCGGGCAAACCGGTGATCCTGTATTTTCACGGCAACGCCGGAAACCTTGCCAACCGCGCCCCGCGCTTTGCCGCGTTTCAAAAACGCGGCTTTGGCGTGGTGGCGATGGCCTATCGTGGATCGTCAGGCAGCACTGGCAAGCCCAAGCAAAAGGGCATTCTGCGCGATGCACTCAACGTCTACCTCGCCCTGCCCGATCTGGTCGGTCCAGCGCCCGTGATCCTATACGGTGAAAGCCTTGGAACCGGCGTTGCGGTTCTAATGGCCGACAGCCCGGAACTGGCCGGAACCCCGCCCGCAGCCATGGTGCTCGAGGCCCCCTATACCTCGATCCCCGATATCACCCGCCGCATCTATCCAAAATTGAAACCGTTGCTGTTTATGATGAAAAACCGCTGGCCCAGCCTGCGCCATATCCGCAATCTGGACATTCCATTATTGATCCTGCACGGCACCGATGATCCGCTAATCCCCGTCGAAATGGGTCGTGAACTGTTCGAGGCATCACCCGCCCACGATAAAACCTTCTTTGCCGTTCAGGGCGCAGGACACAACAACGTGTGGCAAACCGACGCCAAGGTGGCGCTTTACGCCTTCCTTAATCGCTTTTAGAATGATCGGCTACAGGGAGGAATAACAATGGAACTGAACGGCACAAGAACAATTAAGGCCGACCGCGCCACCGTCTGGGAACACCTGAACAGCGCCGAAACGCTGATGGCCTGCATCCCCGGCTGTCAGGAACTGACCGGAAGCCCCGAGGATGGATTTGACGCCGTGGTGAAACAAAAGGTCGGCCCTGTAAAAGCCACCTTCAAGGGCCGCGTTGAATTGTCCGATGTGGTGCCCGCCGAAAGCTACAAGATCAGCGGCCAAGGCAAAGGCGGCGTTGCAGGCTTTGCCAAGGGCGGGGCGAATGTCACGCTGGTGGATATCGATGAGGGCACCGAACTGACTTATGAGGTCGAAGCCAAGGTTGGCGGCAAGATCGCCCAGCTGGGCAACCGCCTGATCGCCGGATTCGCGCGTAAAATGGCCAATAAATTTTTTGACAACTTTCAGGAACAGGTCGAAGGGCCTGCTGAAGACACCGACACCAAGGAAATGGACACCTAAATGAAAAAGACCGTAACGAGTATTGCTGTATCGCTGTTGCTATTAACTGCCATTCCACTTGCCGCCGATACACCCAAAACAACAATGACAATTCGGGTTTTCGACGCCGTTGCTGTTTATGCCCCGCCGCCATGGACGAATGGCATTGAAGTGCTGAACGAAACTGAAATATTTCAGGATCACGGGGAAATGGTTCAAGGGGTCAAAGGGTTCATTCAGGAATTCATTCCAAAAGGTGAAACCTTTGATAACTGGAGCGAACTATACGCCATCATGGCCGCAACACCGAAAACCGGCTCGTTGTTTGAAAACAGGGTCGATGTTGAAATTGACTATAACAATGCTTGTATCAACAACCCCAAAATCGTCTCGATTGTGTCTTCAAAAACGCGTGAGTCTGTGCTTGCCATCTGCCCGGCCTATAAGGACGACCCTAACACGGGCGAAATGATGATGATTACCATACGCGAATACAAAGACACGCTGGTGAAAGTCTATTATCACAAGCGTGGCCCAGCCTTTGATATCGACGACCCGAATGGTTTTCCGCTAAGCGAAGCGGATGTTAAATCCCTGTTGGCGCAGCAGAATGTGTTCAAACTGCTTGCGCCTTAGGGGCTGGCCCTATTTATTCAGGATAACCCAGATTTCATCCTTGATCGCCAACCGCTGCTTGCGCATTTCGGACATATGCAAATCGTCGGTCGGCTCCACATCGATTTCGGCGCGGTGAACTGCGCGATTGATTTCATGGTAATCATCAAACAGCTTGGAAAAATGCGCGTCCGATTGCTTAAGCGCGCTCATCTGGTCCAAACGGTCGGGGAATTCTTCTGACAGCTCATTGGGGGTATTTGACATTTGGTTTCCTTTCGTGTCCCGATGTCTTGGTCTGTAGGTTAGACACAGCACAAATCATGCGCTTTGATCCTGATCAGTTTTGCCGTTTTTGGCGACGAAATTCGGCAGGTGGCATCACTTCGGCCTGCCACAGCCCCCGCCCCGCCACCGCCGCCTGTTTTTCAACCGCGATATAGTCGCGCGAAAAACTGGCATAGGAAAATACGATGCCATCCCGCGTCAGCATTTCCGCCAGATCCTGATCCGCCAGATAACAGCGTGCCACCATGCGTCCGTATTTGTCATAGGTACGTTTTACACAGCGCAATTCCTTGCCCTTCAACAAGCGGCGCACCTGATCGCGCGACCAGATCCCGCAGGCCCAATTACTTCCGTCCGGCATTTTACAGGTCTGGTCATATTCCGGCGCATCCACCCCGAACAGGCGGATTTTCACCCCTGCCACGGTAAATGTATCACCATCATGCACATGCGCCACCCCCTTCACCTGTTGGCGTGGGGGTGCACCGGCGTTGTTCATCACCGTATAAATCGCCACACACAGCAGCAGCACAAAGACAATCCTGTTCATGCCAAAGGACATAACCCCGCTGGCCGCACATCACCAGAGCAGCCCCGAAATCTTTAAAAGATTTCGCCTCGTTTTCTTTTAAAGAAAACGCCCACTACCTCTGCGACGTTTCCCAATCCGGATGCACCCAAGGTTGATCATTCACCGCCGGCAACATCCCCCGCCCCAGAATATGATCTGCCGCCTTTTCGCCAGTCATAATACTGGGCGCATTCAGATTGCCATTGGGGACACGCGGGAAAATACTGCTATCGGCCAGCCGCAGCCCGTCCACCCCGATCACCCGACATTCGGGATCAACCACGGCCAATGGATCATCTTTCGCCCCCATCCGCGCCGTGCCACAGGGATGGAACGCGCTTTCGGCATGTTCGCGGATAAAGCTGTCCAACTCGTCATCACTTTGAAAATCCACACCGGGCTGAATTTCGTGTTTCACATAGGGCGCAAAGGCCTCCTGTGCAAAAATTTCGCGGGTCAGGCGGATACAGGCGCGGAAATCCTGCCAGTCCTTTTCCTGTGACATATAGTTGAACAGGATATTCGGCGCATCCTTCGGGCTTGATGACGCCAAAGTCACCGCCCCGCGCGACGGGCTGCGCATCGGCCCGACATGGGCCTGAAACCCGTGCCCCTCGGCCGCGACCTTGCCGTCATAGCGCACGGCGATGGGCAGGAAATGATACTGGATATCGGGGTATTCCACACCGGCCCGACTGCGGATAAAGGCGGCTGATTCAAACTGGTTACTGGCCCCCATGCCTGTTTTGCTGAACAGCCACTGCGCCCCGATCCGTGCCTTGGAAAACAGATTCCAATAGCGATACAGCGTAATCGGCAGCTTGCTGGCATACTGAATATACAGCTCCAGATGGTCCTGCAAATTTTGCCCCACTCCGGCCCGATCCGCGACCACATCAATCCCGTGTTCCGCCAGATGCGCCGCTGGACCAATGCCTGACAACATCAACAATTTAGGCGAATTGATCGAGGATGCCGCAAGGATCACCTCGCGCCGCGCGTGGATCACTTCGATCTTGCCGCCACGCTCTACCTCAACCCCCACGGCGCGCCCGTCCTCGATCACCACACGCCGCGCCAGCGCGCGGGTCAGATCACAATTGGGGCGCTTCAGCGCGGTGCGCAAGTAAGCGTTAGCCGCCGACCAGCGTCGCCCACGCCAGACGGTTTGCTCCATCGGGCCAAAGCCCTCTTGCTGCTCGCCATTATAGTCATCTGTGGTCTGGTATCCGGCCTGCGCCCCCGCCTCGACAAAAGTCTTGAACAGCGGATTGCGCCGTGGCCCGCGCGTCACATGCAACGGCCCGTCCGTGCCCCGCCACGCAGGATCGCCGCCGTGCCCGCCAGAATGCCAATGCTCCATCCGTTTGAAATAGGGCAGCACATCGGCATAACCCCAGCCCTGCGCGCCCTGCTCGGCCCAGTGATCATAATCTTTGGCGTGACCGCGCACATAGACCATGCCGTTGATGCTGGAAGAGCCGCCAATCACCTTGCCACGCGGACAAACCAGCGTGCGACCGTCCAAATGCGGCTCGGGCTGGGTTTTAAACCCCCAGTCGTAAATCCCCATGTTCATCGGATACGACAGCGCAGCGGGCATCTGGATAAACGGCCCCGCATCCGTCCCGCCATGCTCGACCACCAGAACCGAAGCCCCCGCCTCTGACAACCGATACGCCAACGCACAGCCCGCCGACCCCGCACCAACAATCACAAAATCTGCTTCCATCACTCTGCTCCTTCAGCACGTAAAGGCTCGTAGCCCACCATCACATGTCCCAAAAAAGCCGCCCGCGCCTGCAAACGCGTGTAATAGGCGGCAATCGCCGGACGGTCCCTGCGCGGGATATCAATGTCAAAATAGCGAAATAACACATGCCCGATCACCACATCGGCCAGCGTAAAATCCGCGCCCATAACATAAGGGTTATCCCCCAACTGTGCTTCCAAATGGCCCAAATATCCATCGAACCTGTCCAAAGCCACCGCCAGCGCGGCCTCGTCCCGCTCCGCTGCCGCCGTGCGCACCCGCGCCCAGAATATCGGCACTGTGAAATCGCGTGAAAAGCTGGCCTTGCCCCATTCCGCCCACATATCAACCCGCGCCCGCGCTACCGGGTCCGCAGGCCAAAATGCCCCACCATCCCCGTATTTCGCCGCCAGATACCGCAGGATTGCACAGCTTTCCCAAACAACCAGATCGCCATCCTGAATGGTCGGCACCAATCCATGCGGGTTCATCGCCAGATAGTCCGGTGTATCAATACCGCCGAAATTCAGGCCATAGTCCAATCGTTCATAGGCCAGCCCCAGCTCGCCAATGCCCCACATCACCGCTTGGACATTCGATGAGGTCGCCCGCCCGTAAACCGTGATCATTTTAACCCCCTAAAACGGCGCGTCCACCGGACCCATTGCCACGTAAACCGATTTCATCTGGCTGTAATGCTCGATCGCGGCCTTGGAATTCTCGCGCCCAACACCCGACATTTTCACCCCGCCAAACGGGGCCTCGACCGGCGCCAGATTATAGGTGTTGATCCAGCAGGATCCGGCCTGAAGCGCGCCCACCACCCGATGCCCACGGGTCAGATCGGCGGTGAATACACCACCGGCCAGTCCGTAAGGGGTGTCATTGGCCCGCGCAATCGCTTCGGCCTCGTCCGTAAAATCCAGCACCGACATGACGGGGCCAAAAATTTCCTCGCGGGCAATCACCATGTCATCCGTCACATCGGCAAACACCGTCGGCTGGATATAGAACCCGTCGCGATTCAGCCGTGCGCCGCCGGTTACCAGCCGCGCGCCCTCTTCCACGCCCTTGTCGATGTAGCGCTGTACGATGCCCAACTGCCCCTCGGACACCATCGGCCCGAAATTCGTCGCCTCGTTAAGCGGATCGCCAATCACCGCCGCTTCGACCCGTTCTTTCAACCGCGCCAGAAACGCCTCTTTGATGCCCTTTTGCACAAACACCCGCGTGCCGTTGGAGCAGACCTGCCCCGAAGAATAGAAGTTCCCCAGAATGGCGCCGCCCACCGCGTCCTCGATATTGGCATCATCAAACACGATCATCGGGGATTTACCGCCCAGTTCCATCGTCACATGTTTCATCTCCGCCGCCGCAGCCGCATAGACCTTCTGCCCCGTCGGAACCGAGCCGGTCAGCGAAACCTTGGCCACGCGCGGGTCGGTCACAAGCGACGCCCCCACTTCGCCCATGCCCTGCACCACGTTAAAGATGCCCGCAGGCAGGCCCGCTTCATACAAAATCTCGGCCACTTTCAACGCGCTCAGCGGCGTGGTTTCCGAGGGTTTGAACACCATCGCATTGCCGCAGGCCAACGCGGGCGAGGCCTTCCAACAGGCGATTTGCGTCGGGTAATTCCACGCGCCGATACCAACGCAAACCCCCAAGGCCTCGCGCACCGTATAGACGAAATCGCCCCCACCCAACTGGATATGCTCGCCGGTCAATGCACCCGCCAACCCGCCGAAATATTCCAGCGCATCGGCGCCTGAAGTGGCATCGGCCACCAGTGTTTCCTGCAACGGCTTGCCGGTGTCCAGCGTTTCCAGAATGCTTAGATCACGGTTGCGCGCACGGATAATATCGGCAGCACGTCGCAACACCCGCCCGCGCTCGGTGCCGCTCATCGCGGCCCATTCGCCCTGTGCCGCCTTGGCCGAGGCCAGCGCTTGATCCACCACCGCAGGGGTGGCCGCATGAACGCGCGCGATCACCTCGCCGGTGGCGGGATAGATCACGTCGATCGGGGTGCCCAAGGTGTCTTCGACATAGGCACCATTGATGAAATGGCTGGCTTGGGGCTGGGCTTTCATATCATTCTCACTCACAGGTTTCTTTGCCACGGACGCGGCAGTTGAACAGACGGATTACTTTGCGGGCTTCATCATTCACGGCATTGGCCTGCGCGCGCTGGCAATCCCAAAACTCGCTCACCGATTTTTGATAGATTTTCACCGCGTCACGACAGGTCTTTTCGGCATCCTTGTTGTCAAAATACCCGCTACCCTGAACACAGGTTGGCGGCGTGGCGGTTGCGCATTCTTCTGCATTGCCCGCCGTTGTATCTGTCAGCAAGAACACAATAGATAACAGAATGATCGCAAGCTTCATCATCAATCCCCTCTTGGAAAGCGCTGACTTTCTTCCAGATCGTTAAGGTCCATGTGATTGCGCATATAACGCTCGGATGCTTTTTGTAGCGGCTGGTAATCCCACGGAGAATATTCGCCGTTGCGCAACGCCTCGTATACCTCGCGCCGGCATGCCTGACTTTGCCGCACCTGCGCATCAAAATCCGCCAAATCCCAACGGCTTTCCGATTCCGCCCGCAAGCTGTGCAATGTGTCGGCATGGGCAGGATCATCGGCAAGGTTTGTCAATTCATGCGGATCGGCCTCCAGATCAAACAGCTGGTCCGGATCCAGTGCGCAACGGTTATATTTCCATTTGCCACTGCGTAAACTGACCATCGGCGCATAAGAGGATTCGGCGGCATATTCCATCGCCACGGGCGCACTTCGACCTTGCCCGTTGGCCAAAGGCAACAGGCTTTGGCCGTCAAGCCACGGCGCCACTTCCTGCATCGAGACATTGGCCAGATCACACAAGGTTGGCGCAACATCTATGGTGGACACGGGGGTATCAATGCGTTGTGGTTTCAAACCGGGGGCGGCAATCATCAACGGCACGCGCGATGACCCCTCAAAGAAGCTCATCTTGAACCAAAGCCCCCGTTCGCCCAGCATATCCCCGTGATCCGAGACAAACACCACCACGGCCTCCTGACCGGTGTCTTCCAGAATCTGCATCATCTCGCCGACTTTGTCGTCCAGATAGCTGATGTTGGCAAAATAGGCGCGGCGCGAGCGGCGGATATTTTCCTCGGTGATATCAAAACTGCGCCAGTCGTTCGCATCAAAAATCCGCTTTGAATGGGGATCGTGTTGATCGTAAGGCATGGCACCGACGTCGGGCAGCAAATGTTCGCAATCCTCGTATAAATCCCAGTATTTGCGCCGCGCAACATAGGGATCGTGGGGATGGGTGAAGCTGACGGTCAGGCACCACGGGCGCGCATCCTTGCCGCGCGCCAGATCATACAGTTTGGCGCAGGCGTTATAGGCGACCTCGTCGTCATATTCCATCTGGTTGGAAATTTCGGCCACACCCGCACCCGTCACCGACCCCATGTTGTGATACCACCAGTCGATCCGCTCGCCCGGTTTACGATAATCGGGGGTCCAGCCAAAATCGGCGGGGTAAATATCGGTTGTCAGGCGTTCTTCGAACCCGTGCATCTGGTCCGGCCCGACAAAATGCATTTTACCTGACAGGCAGGTCCAGTATCCGGCGCGGCGCAAATGGTGGGCATAGGTCGGCATCGCCGAGGTAAACTCGGCCGCGTTATCATAGACTTTTGTCCGGCTGGGCAATTGCCCCGTCATAAAACTGGCCCGCCCCGGCGCGCACAGGGGGGATGCGGTGTAGGTGTTGGCAAAACGGACCGATCGCGCCGCAAGCGCCTTTAGATTTGGCGCATGTAACCATTCGGCAGGCCCGTCGGGAAAGAACGTCCCGTTCAACTGGTCCACCATAATGATCAGTATATTTTGCGGTTTCATGTCATACCTCTTGTTTGTTCAACATCATATCCAGACAGGCCAGCACCCTTTCCGAGGCACGCTTGCCGTCAGGTTGGCTTTCACGCAGCGCGTGGCGGATATAAAGCCCGTCAATCAACGCCGCGATATTATCGGCCAGATCGGGGGCCGCGACACCGACCAGCGGGCGCAATTCGTGCATCAGGTTCGAGCGCAACCGCGCCTGATAGATATGCAACAGCCGTTTTGCCCCATCGGACATCTGCGCCTGCACATAGAAATTCATCCACGCGCTGATCACTTCGCTGCGAAAATTTCCGGCCTCGAAACTGGCCCGGATGATTGCTTCAAGGCGCGTGCGCGGGGTATTGGCAGTTACCAAGGCCGCACGCACCTGCGCGCCGTAAACACTTAGGATATGGCGCATGGCGGCGATAAATATCTGGTCCTTGCCACCAAAGTAGTGATGCGCCAGCGCACTGGACATCCCTGCCCGTTTGGCGATCTGGCTGACAGTCACATCCAGTGACCCGGCACGCCCGATTTCAGTGATCGTCGCCTTGACCAACGCGTCGCGGCGGATAGGTTCCATTCCAAGTTTCGGCACAGCGGGACTCCGGTTGTTTGCGCACCACTAAATCTGGCGGTTTTTTATTGACTAGTCAATCAATAATAATAGCTAGTAAATATTCAATTATTACGCCAATGAGATTCAATATCTCCGGCGGGGAGTTTGGGCTGATTAAGAAACGATCCCGGGGATCGTTTCAGACAAAACGGGCAAAGCCCCGGGAGCAAAGGTCGGGCAATCAGACCTTGGTCGCCTCGACTACAGGCGTAATGGCGCGGCGTTTCAGCATGGCTTCGCGCCATGTGATAAAGCTGACCGAGGCAAGAATGATCACCCCGCCCAGCACCACCCAGCCGTCCACCGGTTCACCAAACACCACCGCGCCCAATGTGGTCGCCCAGACCAGTTGCAGGAAGGTGACGGGCTGTGTCACCGTCATCGGGGCTGCGCGAAACGCCAGCGTCATGGTGAAATGGCCGATGGTGGCAAACACCGCGACCAGAAACAGCCAGAATAACTGCTCCAGCGTCGGCGTGACCCAGACTGCAAAGGCGAACGGGGCCAGCACAATCGGCACCATGATCGACAGCATCGCCACCACCACGGCCGGCGACACACGATCAGCCATGCGTTTGGCCAGAAGGTAGGATGTGGCAAACAGGATCGCCGTACCCAGCATGGTGTAGTGGCCAAGGTTCAGTTCGCGAAAGCCGGGCCGCAGGATGATCATCGCCCCCAGCAGCGCCGCGCCAATCGCCATGATCCGGCGCAGGGCCAGCTTTTCACCCAGAAACAGGGCAGCCCCGATGGTGACATAGACCGGCGATAGGTAATTCATCGCGGTGACCTCGGCGATGGTGATTTTGGTCATGGCAAAGAACCACAGGATCACCCCCAGTCCGTGCGCCAATCCACGTGCGCCAAAAAACAGCAGATCGCTTTTATCCAGATGCGCATTCAGCAATGATCGGATCATCGGCAGCAGGAAAACCAGCCCCAGAATATAGCGCAAGAATGCCGCTTCGGCCGCAGGTACGCCCCCGCCGATATGTTTCACAATCGCCGTCACCGCCACAAAGGCTAACCCCGTGGCCAGCATCCAGATCACACCCCAGACGGGGCGGGCTTCGGTCATGTCGGATTGCGCGCTCATGTCCGGCACAGGACAGCAAAGCCGTGGTTTTGGCAATAGGTTATTCCAGCAGAAGCGAGGCTGCGATAATCCACATAGTCAGCGCCACAACCCCGTCCAACACGCGCCATGCCACCGGTTTGGCAAACAGCGGCGCCAACAGCCGCGCGCCGTATCCCAGCGCAAAGAAAAAGGTGAAAGACGCCAGCGTCGCCCCCGCCGCGAACATCATACTATCGTCGTATTTGGTCGAAACCGAGCCAACCAGCACCACTGTATCCAGCCAAGCGTGCGGGTTCAGCCATGTCATCGCCAGACAGGTCAGCAGGGTTTTCTTCAGGCTGTTGGCCTGAATTTCGGACGCCGCCAGTGCCTGCCCTCCTTTGATCGCAGCACGAAAATTCTGCCAGCCATACCAGATCAGGAACGCCGCCCCCGCATATAGGAATGCCGGTGCCAGCCACGGGATCAGGTTTGAAACCATCTCGAAACTGCTGACGCCGACCGCAATCAGAATGGCATCCGACAGCCCGCTGACAAAGCAGACCACAAACACATGTTCCCGCCGCAGCCCCTGACGCAGCACAAAGGCATTCTGCGCCCCGATCGCAAGGATCAGGCTGAAGCTGAGGATAAAACCGGCGGTGAAAGTCTGCATCGAAATCTCCTGTTGTTGACAGGGGATAGCGCGGGGCGCATCATTAGGCCAGTTAACTATTCTATTTGTGGATTAGTATTTCTAATGATGGACTATACCCAGTTGGCCGCCCTGCGCGCCATCCTGCAAACCGGCAGTTTTGACGGCGCGGCCGCCGCGCTGAACGTCACCCCTTCGGCCATTTCCCAGCGGATCAAGGGGCTGGAGGACCAGTTGGGCACGGTGCTGATCATTCGCGGCACTCCGGCCACGGCCACAGCCGCCGGTCAACGCCTGTTTCGCCATGCCGAGGAAGTGGCGCTGCTGGAAACCACCCTTGGCGATGATCTGGACGGGCTGGCTCCCGGCCCCGCCGCACCCGTGCGGGTGGTGGTGAATGCCGACAGTCTGGATACATGGTTCATTGACGCGATGGCGCGGGTGGACGGGGCGCTGTTTGACATCAGCACCGACGATCAGGATTTCAGCGCCGACTGGTTGCGACGGGGCGAGGTTATGGCGGCGGTGACAGCCCATGCCAAACCGGTGCAAGGCTGTGACAGTATCCCGCTGGGCAGCTTGCGTTATCTGGCCACCGCCAACCCGGGTTTTGCTGCGCGGTATTTTGCGGACGGGTTCACCGCCGCCAGCGCCAAAACCGCGCCGATGCTGATGTTCAACCGCAAAGATCTGTCACAGCACCACTGGCTGGCGGCGCAATTCGGCAGGCGTATCAATCCGCCGCTGCACCTGCTGCCCAGCACGCGGGGCTTTGTCACCGCCGCGCTGGCGGGAATAGGCTGGGGGCTGAATCCTGAACCGCTGGTGCGGGATCATATCAAGGCCGGACTGTTGATCACATTGGGCGACGCCCCCACCTATGACGTGCCGCTGTTCTGGCAGTTTAATCGCGTCACACGACAGGCGCTGGCCCCATTAACGCGCGCGGTGCGGCAGGTGGCAAGGGAATGGCTGGTGCAATAGACAAAAGCCCGAATTACAGCTGCTCCATCACCTCGTCCGAGGCCTCGAAATTCGTGGTTACGCGCTGCACATCGTCGTCATCTTCCAGCGCATCTACCAAATTCATCAACTTTTGCAGGCCTTCCAGATCCAGCTCGGTTGTGATGTTGGGCATCCAGATCAGTTTACTGGTCTCGGATTCACCCAACTCGGCCTCGAGCGCGGTTGAAACCGCGTTCAGATCGGTGTCGCCACAATAGATGATGTGGCCATCTTCCGAACTTTCGACGTCATCCGCACCGGCCTCGATAGCGGCCATCATCACGGTGTCCGCATCCCCTGCCGAGGCCGGATAGACGATCTCGCCTTTGCGGTCGAACATGAAGCCGACCGATCCGGTTTCCCCCAGATTGCCGCCGGTTTTGGTAAACAATGATCGCACCGAACTGGCGGTGCGGTTCTTGTTGTCGGTCATCGCCTCGACAATCACCGCAACCCCGCCGGGGCCATAACCCTCGTAACGGATTTCGTCATAGTTATCACCTTCGCCCGCCGCCGACTTTTTGATCGCGCGGTCGATCACGTCCTTGGGTACCGAATTCGATTTGGCCTCTTTCACCGCCATGCGCAGGCGCGGGTTTTTATCAGGGTCCGGATCGCCCATTTTGGCGGCCACGGTAATTTCCTTGGACAGCTTCGAGAACAGCTTCGAGCGCAACTTGTCCTGACGTCCCTTGCGGTGCTGGATGTTTGCCCATTTTGAGTGGCCTGCCATGATGATACCCCGTCGAGTTTTCCAGATTTCAAGCCTCTATAAATCACCAAAGAGCCCTGCACAACATTGCAAAACACATCCCGCTGGTTTCTATTTATGCGCAACGCGCATGATCTTGGTGTAACGGTAATACAGATGTGTAATTTAAAAACGGTTTTCGAGGACAATGTCCTGAAGATTTCAACCTCTCGAAATAACAAACCGGAAAGCGGGATTGTCCTGCTGGCATTCACGGGAATTGGCCGTGCAATGGGCGGTATCGACGTGCAACAGCCCGAGTTTCTGGGGTTGGGACAGGATTTTGATTCCACCCTGTTTATCACCGACAAAACCCGATCATGGGGGAACGCCCTGAATTTCGGGCGCATTTCCCAAATCCTTAGGCCGTATACGCGGAACAAGAAAATCTATTCCATAGGCAACAGCATGGGTAGTTTTCTTTCGATCATTGCCAGCGGTCATTTGCCAATCCGAAAATCTATTTCCTTTGCCCCGCAATTCAGCATCAATCCTGCGGAAATCCCTGACGAAACCCGCTGGGCAAAATATACCGGCAGGATCATCAACCATTCGGTGACAAATATCGGGGACTACATTTCCTGCACCACCAAATACTATGTTTTTTCCGGCGGCGATGGCCCCGACCGGCGGCACGCGGACCTGTTTCCTATCGGAAACAATATCTTCCACTACCTTTTTCCGCGCCTCGGACACGACATTGCGCAAAAGTTAAAAGAGCAGGGCCATTTATCAACAATCATCCATAATTGCTTTGCTGGCAAAGAAACCCTGAACAGTAGTATCCCCTTTCAACAAATCAGCCCACAGCGACAACGAAATCTTTAAAAGATTTCGCCCTGTTTTCTTTGCAAGAAAACAGCATCACGCCTGACAAGACATTGCAATACACCGCAGTATAAGCTTCAACTAGCCCCACACAAACAGGAGCCGCGACCGTGACCAGTGACCAGATTATCCTTTTCTCTTTGTTCGGAGCCGTGTTTGCCCTGCTTTTGTGGGGTAAATTCCGCTATGATCTTGTGGCCTTTA
>CAZIDQ010000008.1:23217-39782 GCA_964538015.1 uncultured Marinosulfonomonas sp. | reverse complement strand
TCAGGGGACGGTTTTCCGTCAGGGTGCCGCGCACAGGGGGGTATGGGTGTGTCATGGTGGGGGGTTTAGCGAAACTTCGGCCAAAGGCAAACCCGTTTGTCACACACCCTGGACGAGCCAGCGGCCCGGACAGCGCCCGACCCTCCCCACGGGAGGGCGCTTTTGCAACGCAGCCCATTGCGAAACCGTTTGTGGCGCATCAATACCCCGCCCAGAAAACCCGCGGCACGCCCACCCAGGGTCGGGCGCTGTCCTGTGTTGGGAAATTTACGCACCACTATCCGGTGCGCCTAAATCTTTCATCAATTCGCCCGCCGCTTTTCCCGGTTTTATCTGTCCAGTTATCAAACTGCCAACAACGCCTCCTGCCGTTGCGCCGACTGGACCAAATATAGCCCCTATCCCAGTGCAGCCCAGAATGATACCTGCCGGAACAGTTGCTTCCGCAATGTTATCAGGAGTTATATACGCCTTCGCCTTACCCCCAAACATTACCTTGTATTCACGCCACCAAAGCACAAGTTTTGCTGATTTTTCCTCGCTAACAACCTCACCTTCATCAGGAAGTTCCCCCAGTAAATCGGAAAGCTGCTTTGATAACCGATCCAAAAAATCCAGCAGCCCTTCCTTGTATTCCGGCTCCAGCGAGTTCAGCTTCCGAATACGCTCGCGGTATTCCTTAATCTGTTCTAGAACACCTGCGATGGACAAGGCCAGCGCCTCACGATTGGCAGCCACCTTTTGTGATATCGATTTTTTCTCTGCCCCGCTTGGCGTAGTCGTATCAGGGATGGAAGTGTCTGCTTTCTCCTTTTTCGCATATTTCTCGACAATCCCCGCAATCACTTGGTTGTTGATATGCTCCGGTCCCTTCTCCCAATCCTCATCGGGGATCAGGGCTATTTCTTCCAGCATTTCCCAATCCGGCTCCCGCCCCTCCAGCGCGTCCCGATACCATTTGATCCAGAAGGACCAGTCCACCGGCACGGCACCGCGGGCGGTTTCTTCGGGTCGGGCGGGGCTGACAATCGGCAGGGACTGACGCACCGCATCCCAATCCTTCTGAAACGGATTTTCATCCCCGTTCCATAACGGGATAGCTAGCAACGTATATTTGTTCTGCAGGGCCTCGCAATCATTCCAGATCTGTTTCCATAGAACGGCAGCGGCGGAGTCGGCGACGGTGGAGGCGGTGACGGAGGAGGCGGCGGAGGAGGCGGCGGGGGAGGCGGCAGATTCAGCGGCGGCGACGGAGGCGAAGGCGGAGTCGGCGGCGGCGACGGAGGCGAATTCGGAGGAGGCGGCGGTGGCGGTGGCTAATTCGGCGGCGACGGTGGAGGCGATTTTGATTTCAGGGGTTGGCATTTTGCGGGCAACCCCTGAAATCAAACTGCACCGCAAAACCGGCAATGCTGTCAAATCACGTTCTTTTGCAAATCCAGATGTTTCAACCCATGCCCAATAGGCTGGCAATACCCGCATTGCCGCCCGATAGGCGATTGTAATCGCGAATACCTTCGTCTCATCCTCGGGCCTGTCCAGCAGCCAAGATTTAAGACTGACCCGATCTGTAATTTCCGATACCTTTACCATCCGCGCACAGTGTCGGATACCGGATGTTCAATCAAGGGTTATTCCGCCCCCTGCCCCTTGACCATCCGCCGTATCCGCCGCCCCAGATACACCAGCGGCCAGCGCAGCAACGATGCCCCTGCGATCAGGAAAATCATCCCCCACACGGGGCCGTTCTGATAGGTGACATAGCCCAGCAGCGGCACTCCGATGGCGATCAGGAAATAGGCGCGGCGCCAGTAGTTGTCTTGGCTGGGGATCATCGCCAGCACATTGGCCGCAATCACCCACAGACAGGCCAGCACGAAAGAAAGCGTCATTCCGCCCCCCTGACCCGCCCGATCAGGCGTTTACCCATGTAAAACAGCGGGCGGCGGAACATGGATATGATGGCAATGCTCGCGGCCAGCACGATCCATGTGTTGTGTTGATAGCCAAGATAGACCAGTAAAAACGGCGCCGCGATCAGCAGTGTAATACCCGGTGCGAACTGGCGGCGCATGGGCAGCATGGCGACGATGGCGGCAAGGATCACCCAGATAGCAGCAAGGGTGAGCGAGGTGCTCATTTTTCCAGCCGGTCCGGCAGGGCGTTGGCCCATGCGGATATGGTGCCAGCCCCCAGACAGATCACCATGTCGCCCGGTTTGGCCTGTTCTTTGATCAGGGCGGTCATGGCGTCCTCGTCTTCAATCGCCACTGCGTGACGGTGGCCGTGGCGGATCAGGCCCGCGACCAGATCATCGCGATCCGCGCCTTTGATCGGGTCTTCGCCAGCGGCGAATACGTCCGAGATGCCGACAATATCGGCGTCGTTGAAACAGGCACAGAAATCGTCGAACAGATCGTGCAGGCGGGAAAAGCGGTGTGGCTGATGCAGGGCAATCACGCGCCCCTCGGTCGATTGGCGCGCGGCCTTCAGGGCGGCGGCGATTTCAACGGGGTGGTGGGCGTAATCATCGATGATGGTCACGCCGTTCACCTTGCCCACGCGGGTAAAGCGGCGGTTTACACCTTTGAAATTTTCAAGGGCGGTGCGGATTTCATCCAGCTTCATCCCCAGATGCCGCGCTACGGCAACGGCGGCCAAGGCATTGGAAACATTGTGGTCTCCGGGCATGGGCAGGGTGCAGCCCTCGATCATCCTGTCCTCGGATTGCAAGGCGATGTCGAAATGCGCCATGCCGTCCTTGTAGGTCAGGTTTTGCGCGCGCACATCGGCCTGCGCGTTAAAGCCGTATGTCACCACACGGCGGTCCGTGATGCGGCCAACCAGCGCCTGAACCTCGGCGTGATCGGTGCAGCAAACGGCCAGGCCGTAGAAGGGAATGTTGGACACGAAATCATGGAAGCCTTCGCGCAGGGCATCGAACGTGCCCCAGTGTTCCATATGCTCGGGATCAATGTTGGTAACCACGGCGATAGTGGCGGGCAGGCGGTTGAAGGTGCCGTCGCTTTCGTCCGCTTCGACCACCATCCATTCGCCCCCGCCCATGCGGGCGTTGGAGCCATAGGCATGGATGATACCGCCGTTGATCACGGTCGGGTCCAGCCCGCCAGCGTCCAGCAAAGTTGCAACCATCGTGGTGGTGGTGGTTTTGCCGTGGGTGCCGGCAATCGCCACGTTGGATTTCAGGCGCATCAGTTCGGCCAGCATTTCGGCGCGGCGCACCACGGGCAAGCCGCACCTGCGGGCCTCGTCCAACTCGGCGTTGCCGGGTTTGATAGCCGAGGAAATCACCACCACTTCGGCGTTTTCCAGATTTTCGGCGTTTTGGCCGACGAATATCTTGGCCCCCAGATCGGCCAGACGGTCAGTGATTTTACTGGCCTTCAGGTCCGAGCCTTGCACCTGATAGCCGTGGTTCAACAGCACCTCGGCAATGCCCGACATGCCGATGCCGCCGATGCCGACGAAATGGATCGCACCCACATCAAGGGGCAGTTTGGTGGCAGCGGCGTTCATTGGCTGGCTCCTGTATCGGCGATATCTGTATCGGTTGTATCGGCAAGGGTTTCGACCATTTCAACCAACCGGTCTGTGGCATCGGGGCGGCCACATCCAAGCGCCGCCCGTGCCATCAAGGTGGCGGCGTTTTGGGTGGTCAAAACCGTTTTGATTTGCGCGCTAAGGTTGTCGGCATCCAGCTGCGATTCCGGGATCATGATGGCGGCTTCGGCCTCGACCAAACCACGGGCGTTGGCGGTTTGATGATCACCCGTGGCCGCGGCATAGGGGATCAGGATCGAGGGGCGCCCGATCACCGCGATATCGGCCACCGAAGAGGCACCGGCGCGGGAAATAACCAGTTGCGCCTCGCTCATCAAAGTTGGCACATTGTTGAAGAACGGTTTGACCACAGCCACCAGCCCGTGGCTGGCGTAATAGACTTCGACCCGCTTGCGATCTTCCTCGCGGGCCTGATGGTAGATGCGTAGGTAGCCGCGCAATTCTTCGGGCAGTTTCAGGATGGCTTCGGGTACCACATCGGACAGGATGCGCGCACCCTGACTGCCGCCCATCACCAATATCGACATCGGGTATTCGCCGGGCGCGATATAGGCGGCACCGGCGCGTTCCAGCACAGCGGCACGTACAGGGTTGCCTGTGAATGCGCCCTCTACCCCTTTGGGCAGATCAGTTGGCCAAGTGCCACAGGCCACCGCGTTCACCCGTTTGGCAAACAGCCGATTCACCCGCCCCAAAACGCCGTTTTGTTCGTGCAGCATACGCGGGCGGCGCAGGATCCATGCGGCCGACACAGCGGGGATTGACGGATAGCCGCCAAAGCCCACCACCATCGCCGGCCTGTCGCGCATCATCCGCAGGGTTGCCGAGGCGATGCCGCCCAGAATACGGAACGGCACCAGCAGTTTTGCCAGCGCCCCGCCGCGGGCGAAGGTGGCGGATGAAATCTCTTCAATCTCGACCACATGGGGAAAGCCGCCAGTATAGCGTGCGCCACGGGCATCGGTGGACAGTTTCACCCGCCAGCCCTTGCGCAACATGGTTTCGGCCAGCGCCTGTGCGGGGAACATATGCCCGCCCGTGCCGCCAGCCGCGATGATCAGAAGGGGTGGTTTTGCCATGGATTAATGTCCCCGACGTGCAAAGTGGTCAATAATTTCGCCCTGTGGCCGTGTGCGGGTAAAGGCCAGCAACATGCCAACCGCAATCCCGCCCGCAATCAGCGACGAGCCGCCGTAGCTAACGAAGGGCAGCGTCATGCCCTTGGCGGGCAGCAGGCGCACAGCGACGCCCATGTTGATCATCGCCTGAACCCCGAACATACAGGCAAGGCCGGTTCCGGCCAGACGGATAAATGTATCGCGTTCCTTCATCAGGCGCAGCAGGGAACGCACCGTGATCACCATATAAAGCGCGATAATCACCAGCACCAGCACAAGGCCGTATTCCTCGGCGGCGACAGCCACGATGAAATCGGTGTGTGCATCGGGAAGCGACCATTTCACCTGTCCTTCGCCCACGCCAACCCCGAAAAATCCACCTTCCTGAATGGCGTTGGTGGCATAACCCATCTGGGTCGTGGGATCGACATCGGCAGACAGGAACCCGTCAATCCGCCGCGCAAAGTGTTCGGAATTATTATAGGCGAACATGCCGCCAAACACGACCAAGGCCGCCATCGACATAAGCAGGAACATCGGCGCGCCGGCGACGAAATACATCACGCCCCAGCCAAACAGCACCAAAGACGCCTGTCCAAAATCAGGCTGCATCACCAGAAAACCGACAACCGTGATGGCAATGATGAATGAATACAGCCGCCCGGGTGGCCCGTTGATTTCCTGACTGGCCGACATCAGCCATGCGGCAATCACCACAAAGCCGGGTTTGAGGAATTCGGCGGGCTGCACCGAGGCAAAGCCCAGCGAATACCAGCGCACCGCACCCTTGCCAAAATCCGTGCCCATAACCGGCAATAGCACCAGCGCCGCGAACGCGCCCAGAAAGCCCAGCACACCCAGCCGGCGCACCAGTGACGGGGCCATCATCGAGGTGATCATCATCACCACAAGAGCCATGCTGCCAAACAGCATTTGTCGCTGCACATAATGGAATGGCGGCAGTCCGTTTTTCGCAGCCAACGGCGGGGATGCCGCCAGGCCCAGCAAAATGCCGACACCAAACAGCAACAGGATTGCGGTCAGGGACCACCTGTCGATTGTCTGCCACCAACGGGGAAGAATGGGGTCGCTACTACGAACCGGAACTGTTCCATAGACCATTTCTGTCATGGGATACCGCCTTACTGCCTCTGATCACGCCCGTTTGCCGGGTCTGCCTATCAGTGTAGCGCAATGATTCGCGCGGCGCTAGCCCTTTGTTCACAGGGGGTTGCGTCTTTTTGCGCATCGTGATTGACGGGTGGGTATGAGCAAGGGTTCGGATAGTTTTGACACCATTATACTGGGGGCGGGGGCTGCCGGAATGATGTGCGCCGCGCACGCTGGCGGGCGGGTTTTGCTGATTGATCAGGCCCGCGCGGTTGGCGAAAAGATACGCATTTCCGGCGGCGGGCGCTGCAATTTCACCAATATGTATGCGGGGCCGGATAACTATATCTCGCAAAATCCGCATTTCGTTAAATCTGCCCTAAGCCGTTATACCCAATGGGATTTTATTGATCTGGTGGCACGGCACTCCATCGCCTACCACGAAAAAACGCTGGGACAGTTGTTTTGCGATGAGACCGCCAAGCAGATCATCAATATGCTGGTTGCCGAGATGGGCGCGGCCGAGGTGCGGCTGCGGACCACGGTTTCTTCGGTTGAACGCATTGGCGGCGGGTTTGAGGTGACGCTGGACAACGGCGAGGTTCTGCGCACACGAAATTTCGTTGTCGCCTGTGGTGGCAAATCAATCCCCAAAATGGGGGCAAGCGGGCTGGGCTATCAAATCGCCCGCCAGTTCGGCCTGCCGATCACCGAGGTCCGCCCCGCCCTTGTGCCGCTGACGTTTGGCGAGATGTTCAAACCGCTCGCCGGCGTGGCGCTGGATACGCGCGTGTCCTGTGGCGGCATATCCTTTGACGAAGCGGTGTTGTTCACCCACCGCGGACTGTCCGGCCCTGCGATTTTGCAGATTTCATCCTATTGGCGTGAAGGCATGCCGATCACACTGAACCTGTGGCCTGCCGGTGATCTTCTGGATCGGCTGCGCAATCAGCGGCAAAAATCGGGGCGGCGCGATATTTCCACCAATCTGGCCGAATGGCTGCCCAAACGGCTGGTTGCCTACCTTGCCGATCTGCACGGCTGGCGGGGTAATCTGGCCGATCATTCCGACGCGGCCCTGACCGACATCGTGCAGGCCATCACCGCATGGGAATTGCACCCGAACGGCACCGAAGGCTACCGCACCGCCGAAGTCACCCTTGGCGGGGTGGACACAGATGCCCTATCGTCGAAAACCATGCAGGCCAAGGATGTGGAAGGGCTGTATTTCGTCGGTGAGGTGGTGGATGTCACCGGCTGGCTGGGCGGGTATAACTTCCAATGGGCGTGGTCGTCGGGATGGGCGGCGGGGGTGGCGATTGCTGGCAAATAGCCCGTCAATCAAACCGCATGGTCCCCAATGCCCGCGAGCCGTCGACATAAATGATATCTCCAACCTTGGTCATCCCTGTTGTCTTGGGCAGCGCATTGATGATGGCAATCACCCCGTCGCCTGCCCCGTCCTCGATCACCGCGACCACACGCAAGGCGACCATAGTGTCGTCGCCTTCGGCGTATCGCCCGATGGACTCGACCGCCGAATAAGGGCCAACTTCGGTCGGGCGGGTGACGTTGATTTCGGCGCGATCCGGATCAATCACCGCATTGCGAAACACCTGCTGCACGATCCGCGCCATGCCGTTCAGGCGTTCTTCGTCTGTGCCCTCGCCCAATGTGAACGGGATGAACTGAAGGTTGGATCTCAGCAGATTATCTTTGGTTGCAAAACTAATCTTGAATATCCCGGTCCCGCCGGGCGCCGGTAGTACCTTGATGTTTTTGGTCCGATCGGTAGGGATAGTAAAATGGAACGGTTTGGGCACCGCTACGCTGTGTTTTGTAGCAAAATCCGCGTCGATCTTTTGCGGCACACCAACCACCAGACCCTCGATTTTAAGGGGATTCAGTTCGATGGTTGTTTCGGCCGCAAGCGGCGCCGCAAAAAGCGCAAAAATAAAGAGCGTGGTGGCAGCAAATCTGGATGGGTTCATAATTCTTTCCTTCTTTCAATACACGCAGTTTAGCCGCCCACCGGCAAAACCCAATACAAAATCCAGCAACAATCCCGCTGAAACATTCGTATTAAATGAAATATTGTTAACAATACACTTCTGACGTGCGCTTGATCGGTTTCCGCCTGTCCCGTAGCCTTTTCTTAATAATAAAGTAACAGGGAGTAAAAGTGGATGTCGGAAAGCAAAAAAATGAACCTAACCACCAAGGTGCTACTTGGGATGGCGTTGGGGATTATCCTGGGGTTGTTCTTCAACCTGACGGGTATGAACGCGGAAGGAACGTTTATTAACCAGTTTGTCGTTAATGGCGCCTTCCATATCGTTGGCAAAATGTTTGTTAACATGTTGAAAATGCTGGTGGTTCCACTGGTGTTCTTCTCGCTTATCTGCGGGGTTTGCGGCATTGGCGATATCCGGATGCTGGGGCGCGTGGGCTCGAAATCTTTCGCGCTCTATATGCTGACAACCGCGATTGCGATTGCCACCGCGATCCTTATCTCGGCTTCATTGGGCATTGGTAGCGGGCTTGATCTGGAAACAGCCGCCAGTTTCTCGGGTAAAGAGGCACCGCCCCTTTCCCAGGTTCTGATCGACATCATCCCAAAGAACCCGGTCGCCGCGATGGCGAATGGGGATATGCTTCCGATTATCTTCTTTTCGATCATGGTCGGGATCAGCATGCTGATGGTTGGTCATAAGGCAAAAGCCTTTATCGAAGGGGCCGAAATCGCCAATGAAATCATGATGAAGATGGTGAATATCATCATGGCACTGGCCCCTTACGCCGTGTTTGCACTGATCGCCAAAGCGGTTGCAAATCTGGGTCTGGATCTACTGGCATCACTGGCCGGTTATGTGCTGGTTCTGGTGGGCGCGCTGATGTTCCACCTGTTCGTCACACTGATGATTGTGCTGAAGGTGTTCTCGGGTCTTAGCCCCGCGATGTTTATCAAGAAAATCCGCAACGCGCAGGTGTTCGCATTTTCAACAGCATCGTCAAACGCGACCATTCCGGTCACCATGCGCACCGTGACGCAGCGCTTCGGGGTTAACAACTCGGTTGCATCGTTCACTGTGCCGTTTGGTGCCACGATCAACATGGACGGTACCGCGATCATGCAGGGTGTTGCCACCGTGTTTATCGCCAACGTTTACGGCGTTGATCTGGGGATGGGCGGCTATCTGACCGTGATCCTGATGTCGGTTCTGGCCTCCATCGGTACAGCCGGTGTTCCCGGAGTTGGCCTGATCATGCTGTCGATGGTGTTCACTCAGGTAGGCCTGCCTGTCGAGGGTATCGGCCTTGTGCTGGGTGTTGACCGCTTGATGGATATGATCCGCACAGCCGTTAACGTATCGGGTGATGCTGTGGTTTCGTCCATCGTCGCCAAAAGCGAAGGCAAGATGGATATCTCGGTCTTTAATGATCCCGATGCCGGAATGCTGGATACAGACGAAGCCATCACAATCGATCCGGCGATCGAGGCCGAAATGGCTGCTGCTGTAGAAGCAACCCACGACAAGTAACGACCACTCACTACAAATCGAATGGCCCGCATGATCCTTCCTGCGGGCCATTTTCTTGACCACCCCTTGCGAAAACGCCGCACCCCATTTACGGCGCTTCCCCTCTGGACGCCCGCGACTGCAATCCTTATATATTCAGTCAAGTAATCCAAAGAGGGTCCCATGACTGCCGAATCCGACACACCACTTGAAGGCACACCGCTGATCAAACCGTCCAGCACGGACCACCCTTTGTATGACACCATCGTCGAGGCCTGCCGCTCGGTTTATGACCCCGAAGTGCCGGTGAACATCTATGATCTGGGCCTTGTCTATACGATCGAGATTTCAGACGAGGGCGATGTGCAAATCTATATGTCGCTGACCGCGCCGGGCTGTCCTGTCGCCGGTGAGATGCCCGGCTGGATTGCCGACGCGATTTCGCCGCTGGCCGGTGTCAAAACGGTTAATGTGGATTTGGTGTGGGAGCCACAGTGGGGCATGGAAATGATGTCTGACGAGGCCCGCCTTGAACTGGGTTTCATGTAAAAACGACATTTTGCAGTCGCTATCCTGCTAGCGTGGCCCCGTGCCGCGCTTTTAGCGTTCAGGCAAAGCGCAACGCATAGGATGACGTAAAATGCCGATCAAAACCACCACCATCGGGGCCTTTCCCAAGCCCGGCTATGTGCCGATCCAGGACTGGTTCAAGGTCACCCACGCGGACCAAAGCTATACCGCCAATGTGGTGCAAAACTGGTCAGATTCGCCCGAACACGAACCGGCCTTTGAACGCGCTACCCGTGCTGCTGTGCAGATCCAGATAGAATGTGGCATCGACATCCCCACCGATGGCGAACAGCGGCGCGAAAACTATGTGCACTACCAATGCCGCTATATGGACGGCTTTGATTTCGACAATCTGGAACACCGCGTGTTGCGCAACGGCGCCTATGAAACCGATCTACCTGCGATCCGTAGCAAGATCCGCGCGGGTGAACCGGTATTGCCGCGCGATTACAAACAGGCGCAATCCTTCTCGGATCGCCCTGTCAAACTGACCCTGCCCGGCCCGATGACCATCATCGGCACCGTGGCCGATTGTCACTACAATGATGATGCCAAACTGGCATTCGATCTGGCCGATGCGCTGAACAAAGAGGTGCTGGCACTGGCCGGTGCCGGGTGCATCCACATTCAGGTGGACGAACCCCTGTTCGCCCGCAAGCCCGGGGACGCCGCCGCCTTTGGTTTCGAGGCGCTTGAACGCGTGTTCCACGGGGTGGCCGACCATGTGGTGCGCACCGCCCATATGTGTTGCGGCTATCCCGAGCATATTGACCAGCCGGATTACCCCAAGGCCGACCATAATATCTATCACCAGCTGGTCGAGGCGCTGGATGGCCGGATTGATGCCCTGTCGATCGAGGATTGCCATTGCCACAGTGATCTGTCGCTGTTCGAAAAGTTCCACAAAACCACGGCGATTGTCGGTTTTGTCGACATTGCCGTCAGTCAGATCGAGGCGGTGGATCAAATCGCAGCGCGGATGCGCGAGGTTCTGACGGTGCTTCCGCCGGAACGTTTGATCGCCGCGCCCGATTGCGGGTTGGGTTTTTTGACGCTGGAACAAACAAAAAACAAACTGGCAAACATGTGCAAGGCCGCGGCGATGGTATAACGCCGCCCCCCGCACGCCCAAAAATCTTTGAAGATTTTTACCAAGGATTTTTCAAAAATCCTTGTCCCGCCTGAAATGCCGCAGCCCACCATCTTGAGGTTTGGCCCCCCCCGCCTTATGTTGAATAGGCAAACAGGAGTATCCCATATGTTCGGCATCCCCGGCAAACAGGCGGTCAACATGACCCCGACCGCAGCAAAACAGATTTCGAAACTGATGGCACAAAAGGGTCATCAGGGCCTGCGCATCGGCGTCAAAAAAGGCGGCTGCGCGGGGATGGAATACACCATGGACTATGTGGACGACGTTGACCCGATGGACGAAGTGGTGGAGCAGGATGGCGCGCGGGTGATGATTGCCCCGATGGCACAGATGTTCCTGTTCGGCACTGAAATCGACTATGAAACCTCCTTGCTGGAAAGCGGCTTCAAGTTTCGCAACCCCAATGTAACCGAAGCTTGCGGTTGCGGTGAATCGATTAAATTCGGCGAAAACCTGACCACCGCAAAATGAGTGTCAGCGACACCGATATCACCTTTGTCCACGATATGCTTGACCCGCTGGGTCATATCACAACCCGTAAAATGATGGGCGGTTTGTCAATCTATTGTGATGGCACCATATTTGCCATGCTGGACCGCGAAGGCACCCTGTATCTAAAGGCCAAAGGGGCCTTTGCCGATGAAATCTCGGCCGCCGGTGCGCGACAGTTCGGTGTGGATACCGGCGATGTGATGGCCTACTGGACCCTGCCCGACACCGCCAATTACGACGCAGAAGCGGTGCTGATCTGGGCACAAAAGGCACTGGACGCATTGTAAGGTGAACGCGTTCACTTGCCGCAGTTTCGGCCAATCCGCTTGCTTTGCAAGGTGATTTCAGGGCATTCCTCAGGCAAACCAACAGAGGAAACACAAACATGCGTAAAAAACTTGCCGCCGGAAACTGGAAAATGAACGGCACCACCGCGTCACTGACCGAGGTCGACGCGCTGCTGGCCGCCCACCCTGCCCCGGGTTGCGAAATTCTGCTGTGCCCACCTGCCACATTGGTTTCGGCCATGGCCGCACGGATTGGCGACGGGCCGATCCACACCGGCGGACAGGATTGCCACGCCGCTGAATCCGGCGCCCACACCGGTGACATTGCCGCCGGTATGCTGGTGGATGCCGGTGCCAGCCATGTGATCCTTGGCCATTCCGAACGCCGTCAGGACCATGACGAAAGCGACAAGGACGTGCGCAACAAGGCCAAGGCCGCGATTGCTGCCGGTCTGGTTGCCGTGGTCTGCTGTGGTGAATCCGATGCCGAGCGCGAAGCGATGAACACACTGGAAATCATCTCGGGGCAATTGGCCGGCTCCATCCCCGATAATGTCACCGGCGAAAACCTTGTGGTGGCCTACGAGCCAATCTGGGCGATCGGCACCGGCAAGGTGCCTACGCTAGACCAGATCGGCGAAGTGCATGATTTCATCCGTACCCAGCTGGAACGCCGTTTTGGCGAAGGCGTGGGCCGGTCCGTGCGCCTGCTTTATGGTGGCTCGGTGAAACCATCCAACGCTGAAGAAATATTTGCCGTGTCCAATGTAGATGGCGCGCTTGTGGGCGGAGCATCGCTAAAGGCTGCGGATTTCAGCGGCATTATTTCGGCCCTTGAAACGGCCTGATCCGGCCCAATCACCAGATACAAAAAAGCCGCCTAGGTTTCCCTTGGCGGCTTTTTTGCACATTTACCCTACGTCTACTTGGTAATCACTTCCGGGCCCATCACCGCATTCGGAATAGCGGTCGACAGCCACGGGATATAGGTGATCAAAATCAGGAACACGAACAGCACAGCCAAAAACGGCAACGCCGCCTTGACCACCCGCATCATCGGCATACCCGCAACCCCCGAGGTCACGAACAGGTTCAGGCCGACAGGCGGGGTGATCATACCGATCTCCATGTTCACCACCATGATGATACCCAGATGGATCGGGTCAATCCCCAGTTCCATCGCAATCGGGAACACCAGCGGGGCGACAATGACCAACAGGCCTGATGGTTCCATGAACTGCCCGCCAATCAGCAGGATCAGGTTGACCACCACCAGGAACATCACCCAGCCAAACCCGGCCGACAGCATGGCGTTGGCCACCTGCTGCGGGATCTGTTCCTCGGTCAGAACGTGTTTCAGGATCAGCGCATTGGCGATCACGAACATCAGCGTAACCGTCAGTTTGCCCGCATCAAACAATGTGCTCTGCGTGTCACGATGGAAGAATGCGGTAATCAGTGCATAGGGTTTTTTCAGCAGGCTGCCTTTGGCACCGCCGTTCCTGGCCGCAAGCGGCCCCATGTCGCGATAAACAAAGCTGGCAATCAGGAAGGCATAGATCGAAGCCACAGCCGCCGCTTCGGTCGGGGTAAAGATAGCCGAAGTCACACCGGGAACGCCGTAAATCCCGACCATGATAATCACGATCAGCATCAGCCCCCAGAACGCATCGGCAAAGGCGGTTCCGACCTCGCCCCAGCCGGCCCATTCACCGGCAGGCATGTTCTTGATCCGCGCCATCACATAGATTGCGACCATCAGCATGGCACCGGCCAGCAGACCGGGAATAATCCCTGCCAAAAACATCCGGCCAACCGAAACCTCGACCGCAGCAGCATAAACCACCATCACGATCGAGGGCGGGATCAGGATGCCCAATGTGCCCGCATTACAGATCACACCGGCGGCAAAATCCTTGGAATAGCCCGCCTTGGTCATCGCCGCGATCACGATCGAGCCGATTGCAACCACGGTGGCGGGGGATGATCCGGAAAGCGCTGCAAACATCATACAGGCGAATACACCCGCAATTGCCAGACCGCCGCGCAAATGGCCGACGCAAGCAATCGAAAACCGGATAATCCGCGCCGCCACCCCGCCCGTCGACATGAACGACGACGCAAGGATAAAGAACGGGATTGCCAGCAGGGTCGAATGGCCTTCAAAGGCGGAAAACAGGGTTTGCGCAACCGAGGCCAATGACGCCTCCGAGAAGATCAGCAAGAACAAAACCGAGCTCATCCCCAGTGAAACAGCGATTGGCACGCCGATCATCATCAGACCGACGACCATGGCAAAAAGAAGGGCTACGGTCATTATTCTGTCTCCCCGCGTTGCGCACGCATTTCTTCAAGTTCGTCTTCGACTTCGTGGCTGGCGATGATGCGGTCCGTCTTGCCCGTCCAGATCGCGATTGCGGCCTGAATGAACCGAAACAGCAGCAGCGCCATGGAAACCGGCAGCACCATATAAGGCACCATGCGCGGCAGTTTTTCATATGCCACACCATCATTGAATGCATCGGCCATCCAGTTCAGGAAGGCGGGATGCGGAATATCGTTGGTTTCAAACCAGGCCTGACCGCGAAATTTATCCTGAAATCCGGTAGGGAACCAGCGACCTTCGGTTTTTGGCAGGTTGGCGAAATTGGCCCAGTAATCCCATGCGCCTTTCAGCAACAGTAAACTGAAAATAATACAAACGGCAACGGCGAACAATGCGGCGGCTTTGCGCCCGCCAGCCGGTAGAATGTTAATCACCGCGTCAACACCCAGATGGGTACCTTTTTTAACGGCATAAGAGGCACCCAAAAGTACCAGCCAGCCGAACATGAACACCGTTAACTCCAGTGCCCACAAAATGTTGGAGTTGAATAAATATCGCGCAACCACATTAGCGAATGTCAGCAGCGTCATCACCCCCAGCAGGAACGCAATCAGCGATTCCTCTATACGGTCAATCACGCTTGCACCTGATTTCGGATGCATTTTATCCCCTCCCTATTTTAGAGTAAGCGCGCGCCCCTTCTTTGCGTGGGCGCGCGCCAATACGGCTCTTACATCGAGTCGTTGATCGCTTGTGCGGCGTCGATCGAATCCTGACCTACATCGCCAACAAACTTGTCCCAAACGGGCATCATCACATCAACCCATGCCTGACGCTGTGCTGCGTCCAGAGTACGGATGGTGCCGCCTGCGTCGATGATCGACTGTTTGGCAGCCTCGTTCACCGCATAGGCCTCGGCGTTACGGGTTTTGGACACTTCCGAAAGGATGGTCAGCAACTGATCACGCACATCGGCGTCCAGGCTTTCCAGCCAGTCAACATTGGTCACCACCAGATAGTCGATGATGCCGTGGTTGGTTTCGGTCACACCGTCCTGAACCTCGAAGAACTTCTTGCCAAAGATGTTGGACCATGTGTTTTCCTGACCGTCTACAACGCCCTGCTGCAGCGCGCCGTATACTTCGGAGAACGCCATTTTCTGGGGCGAACCACCGATGGCTTCCATCTGGGCAACCAGAACATCGCTGGACTGCACGCGGAATTTCAGGCCGTTTGCATCCGATGGGGCAATCAGCGGCTTGTTGGCCGACAATTGCTTCAGACCATTGTGCCAGAAAGCCAGCCCTTGAAGGCCACGGTTCTGCATCGAATCCAGCAGCGCCTGACCAGAGTCGGACGACTGGAATGCATCAACCGCATCCATGCTTTTGAACATGAAGGGCAGATCGAACAGGCGGAATTTTTTGGTGAACTTTTCAAACTTGGACAGCGATGGGGCTGCCAGTTGAACGTCACCCTGCAACATGGCTTCCAGAACCTTGTTGTCATCATAAAGGGTCGAGTTGGGGTAAACCTCCATACAGGCCTTACCGTCCATCTCGGTGTTAACACGCTCTTGCAGCAGGCTGGCAGCGATCCCTTTTGGATGTTTGTCGGTGTTGGTCACGTGGGCGAATTTGATTACGATTTCGCCTTCGTCACAACCAGCCGACGCAGCAGCAGTTTGTGCGGTGAAAGAAAGCGCCACAGCAGCGGTGACAGCAGTCAAAAATTTCATTGGGGTCTCCTCCCGGGTTTTGAGACATTGCATAGATGTGCGCCCGCATCCCGCAGGCACCCACATTGATCAGACCCCAGCCCCCTACACCGCTCAAGGAAAACTTCACAGGGATGTGACAACAGGTAAAACTGTTACCAGACAGTTGGTTAGGTGCATTTCTTACAGTAGCGAGAAAGGCGAGCGGCGGAAACCCACACAACGGATTCTGATAGCTGTGCGGTTTTCCGCACAGATCTAGCGGAATGCCTCGGGTCGAATCCTGTATTTTGTCAATTTGTCGTAAAAGGTCTTTCGCGGCAGCTTCAGCGCCCGCGCGGCTTCGGACGCATTGCCGTTATGACGGCGCAAGGCTTCGCTTAACAGGGAATGCTCTACCTGCGCCAGTTGCTCGTTCAGGCCTAGTTCGGCCTCTTCCTCGCCTTCACCCAGCCCCATGGCAAAGCGCATCGCGGTGTTCATCAGCCCCCGCGCATTGCCCGGCCAGTCCTGCGCCATCAGTCGCGAAATCAACGCCGGTGTAATCTCCGGCGGGGCAAGCGCGGCCTGTTCGCAGGCAATGGCAACGTAATGGCGAAACAGCACCGGAATATCCTCGGGGCGTTCGCGCAGACCGGGGATGCGCACGCCGGTGACGCCCAGCTTGTAGAACAGATCGTGGTTAAAGC
>CAZIDQ010000008.1:19458-23117 GCA_964538015.1 uncultured Marinosulfonomonas sp. | reverse complement strand
CCGGGGATGCGCACGCCGGTGACGCCCAGCTTGTAGAACAGATCGTGGTTAAAGCGGCCCTCGGTCACCTCTTGTTCCAGATCACGGTAACTGCCCGCCAACACCCGCGCGCCGCATTTCTTTTCCAGACAGTCCAGCAGGGCGAATTGCGCATCCGGTGCAAGCGCTGCCACCTCGTCCAGAAACAGACTGCCGCCGTTGGCCTTGGCCAAAGCACCCGTCAGGATATCGGGCGTTAACGAGGCCGCCGCCAGTTTGACAAACGGCCCGTCCGAGACCGAAGACAACAGGTGGATCACCTCGGCCACCTTGGAGGTTCCCGTGCCCGGTGCCCCACTGATCAACACCTCGGCCCCGGTGCGCGCAACCGCCCGCACCCGCGCGCGCAATTCATCCGCCTGTTTTGATGTGCCAAACAACATCCGCGCCGCCGCATCGCCGGTCTCCAGCTGTCGTTTCAGCCGCCGGTTTTCCAGCACCAGCGCGCGGGTTTTACGCGCCCGCTCCACCACCGCAATCAGGTCCTGCGGCGCACAGGGTTTTTCCAGAAAATCGAACGCGCCCGCACTGATTCCGCGTACCGCCATCGGAATATCGCCTTCGCCCGTCAGCAGGATCACCGGCAGATCAACGTCCACCGATTGCACATAATCCAGCAGCGCAAAACCATCCTTGCCCGGCATGCGGATGTCCGACACCACCACCCCGTCAAAATCGGGGCTGATGTGGTCTTTGGCCTCGATATAGCTGCCCGCAAGGATCGCCGGCATATCCGCCAGTTCCAGCGTCTGGCCCAGCGCCTCGCGCACCGCAGCATCATCATCCACCAGCAAAACCTGCATATTCATGCCGCTTTCTCCATTCCTGCCCGTGCCAGTTCCACCGTGAATACCGCCCCGCCGTCAGGGTGGTTGCGTCCGCGGATATCACCGCCGAAACTCTGCACCAGACCATAGGAAATCGACAGCCCCAATCCCAGACCGTCCGCCTTGCCCACCGCTTTGGTGGTGTAATAGGGCTCGAATATCTTTTCCGGCGCGGCAATCCCCGGCCCCGTGTCGCGTACCCGCAGGCGGGTCTTTTGATCGCCAGCTTCGACTGCAATTTCGATCCGCCGCTCTTTGCCACCCTCCATCGCATCAATCGCGTTAGAAATCAGATTGACCAGCACCTGTTGAAGCCGCACCTCGCCGCCGCGCACATAGACCGGCGCAGGCGGGGCTTCCCAGACAACCTCCACCTTGTCCTGCACAAACCGCGCCTCGGACATCTCCAGCACCGCCTCGACCACAGCGACGATATCGACATCGGAAATCGGCTCGCTTTCCTGTTTGGCAAAGGCGCGAAAATTGCTGATGATCCGCCCCATGCGCCGCGCAAGCTCGGAAATCCGCGACAGGTTCTTGCCCGCCACATCCACCTTGCCGCGCTGCAAAAACTGCTCAGCATTTTCCGCGAACGACCGGATCGCCATCAAAGGCTGGTTCAATTCATGGCTGATCCCCGCCGACATCTGCCCCAGCGCCGACAGCTTGCCTGCCTGCACCAGTTCGGCCTGCGCCTGCTTCAATTCCGCCGTCCGCGCCTCGACCCGCGCTTCCAGTTCAGCCTTGGCGGTTGCCTCGATTTCCAGCCGCTCGGCCAAGGCGCGTCTGCGTTCCGTCACCCAAAACAGGATCGCGCCAAAGGCCAGCAAAACCGCCGCCACCGCCGCCGCCTGCAACCACGCCAGACGTTCGGCCGGGGCGGTGCTGACCAGCACTTCGCCCGTCATGCCTATGATCGGCAGGGGCTGCGTCAAATGCAAAGCGCGGTGCGGGATATAGGGGCCGGAATTGATCGACCAGACCTTTTGTTGGCCAAATGCCTGCACCTTATCTGGCGCAAACCCGCCTGCCCCGCGTGTCCGCAACACCAGCTCCGAGCGGTTGGCCACGAAAATCACATCGCTTTCGTCGGTGAAAAACACCGCGTTCGGATCGCCTCGCCAGTCAGATTCCTCGACCGCCTCCATATCGACGGCCACCACCACCGCGCCCAGAACCGCGCCCGCTTCAAGAATGGGGGCTGCAAACTGGAACACTCGCTGATTGCTGCCATTCATGCGGCGATGCGTGGTGCCAAGCGCCCCGTTCATCGCCCGTTCAAAATGGGGCTGCCCCACCAATGACGCCACGTCCATTTCGCCCGAAGTTGCCAGCACACGGCCATCCCGCCCCGCCAGCAACAACTCCACCGCGCCGGTTTTATCCGCCGTGGCCAACAACAAATCCGCCGCCTTGGCACCGTCCGCGCCCTTAGCCAGCGCCACCAGTTCCGGATGATCCGCCATAATCACCGCCACCTGTCGAAAGCGCTGCAACTGCCCCACCAACCGGTCCGAGGCCAGCGACAAATCCGCCTGCCCGCGTTCGGCCAACTGGTTCAGCGCGCTGCGATAGGCAAACCACCCCGCCCCGCCCGCGATCCCCGCGACCAGCAGTAAAAACAGCGCAAACACGCCTGCGCGATGTATGGTTTTTCCCGACATAAGCCCGACTGTAAAAACCCCCGCTTGCAAAGGCCAGAGCCTTTCGGTGATTATCCCCCTTATGCAACATGTCCACCAATCCCCCACCGCCCCCGATTTCGTGCAAAACCCCTATCCGTTTTACGACACGATCCGCCCGCTGGGTGATCTGGTCTGGTGGGATGATTACGACATGGCCTGCGCCACCGGCTATGACACGGTAAACGCCATCCTGCGCGACCGGCGGCTGGGGCGCGAAATGCCCGCCGACCTGCGCGCACCTGTGCCCGATCACCTGACACCGTTCTATAATATCGAGGCCCACTCGATGCTGGAGCTGAATCCGCCCCGCCACACCCGCCTGCGATCATTGGTGCTGCGCGCCTTCACCTCGCGCCGGATCAAGGAACTGGCACCGGAAATCGAGGCGCTGAGCCATCAGTTGATCGACGAATTTCCCACGGGCGAAGTGGACCTGCTGACAGCTTACGCACAGAAAATCCCCGTGATCATCATCGCCCGCCTGCTGGGCGTGCCCGAAGATATGGCCGATCAATTGCTAACGTGGTCAAACGCCATGGTCGCCATGTATCAGGCCCGCCGCACCCGCGAGATTGAGGATGCCGCCGCCAAAGCCAGCAGCAAATTTGCCACCTTCATGCGTGGCTATATCAACCAGCGCCGCGCCAGCCCTGCCGATGATCTGATCACCCATCTGATCGCCGCCGAACAGGATGGTGAAAAGCTGACAACAGACGAGCTGATCACCACCTGCATCCTGCTGCTGAACGCAGGTCACGAGGCAACCGTGCACAGTATGGGCAACGGCATCAAAACCCTGCTGGAGCAAAACACCCCGCAAACGGCGTTAACCCCCGACCAGATAGAAACCACCGTCGAGGAAATCTTTCGCTTTGACCCGCCATTGCACATCTTCATGCGCATCGCCCGCGAAGATCTGGAGCTGTTCGGCCACCCTGTAAAACGCGGTCAGTCCATCGCCTGCCTGCTGGCCGCCGCCAATCGCGATCCGGCGGCCTATGAAGCACCAAACACCTTCCGCCCCGATCGTCCGATCAAAGCCAACACATCATTCGGCGGCGGGTTGCATTTCTGCGTCGGCGCCCCGCTGGCCCGTCTGGAACTGCAA
>CAZIDQ010000008.1:17220-19358 GCA_964538015.1 uncultured Marinosulfonomonas sp. | reverse complement strand
GGCCAACCCTGACCGAATAATTCCAAACGTCGGCCCCAAGCGGAACATCTTCCTAACCACAAACGCGGCCCGCGTTACACGATCCTTATCTTCCCGCCCATCTGGCGGCTGCCCCACCTGTTCCCATACCCTTTCCGGTATCCGCCACCAAAACGGGAACGCAAAAATGTATGAATACAGCCCCTTTGACACGGCCTTTCTGAAAGCCCGCAACGCCCAGTTTCGGGCCCAAATTGCCCGCCGCCTGAGCGGGGAATTAAGTGAAGAGGCCTTCAAGCCCCTGCGCCTGCTGAACGGGCTTTATTACCAATTGCACGCCTATATGCTGCGCGTTGCCATCCCCTATGGCACGCTGAACGGCCAACAAATGCGTATGCTGGCGCATATTTCCGAAAAGTGGGATCGCGGCTTTGGCCATTTCACCACGCGGCAGAATATCCAGTTCAACTGGCCAGGGCTAAGCGACGTGCCGGATATGCTGGATGCGCTGGAAACGGTGGGGATGCATTCGGTGCAAACCTCGGGCAATACCATTCGCAATGTCACGGCGGACCATTTCGCCGGCGCCGCCGCGGACGAGATTGAGGACCCCCGCCCGATTGCCGAATTGCTGCGCCAATGGTCCACGGATCATCCCGAATTCCAGTTCCTGCCGCGCAAGTTCAAGATCGCCGTCACCGGAAGCGCGGCTGATCGCGCTGTGATCCGCGCCCATGACATCGGTTTGCGCATTGTGCAAAATTCCAAAGGTGAACACGGATTCGAAGTAATCATTGGCGGCGGTCTGGGGCGCACGCCGATGATTGGCAAACAGCTAAAGCCCTTCCTGCCCAAGGCCGATTTGTTGCCGTATCTTGAGGCCGTCGTTGCCACCTACAATCTGCTGGGACGGCGCGACAACAAATATAAGGCCCGCATCAAAATCACGGTTCACGAGCACGGGATTGACAAAATCCGCACCCTTGTCGAACAGAAGTTTGCACAAATCCGGCCTGATTACCCCCCTCTGGCCCCGCAAATCCTAACCGATATACAGGCCCATTTCACCCCGCCGGATTACAAGCGCTCCAACACAGAACGCTTTATCCTGAACCGCAGCGCTGATCCGGTTTTCCGCGCGTGGTGTGATACAAACCTGCATCCGCACAAACAGGCGGATCATGCGATTGTTACCATTTCGCTAAAGCCGCATGGCGGCACACCCGGCGATGCCACCGCCGACCAAATGCGCTTGATAGCCGATCTGGCCCAGCGGTATTCCTATGATGAAATCCGTATTTCGCACGAGCAAAACATCATCCTGCCGCATGTGCAGAAAAACCACCTGCCACAGCTTTACGCCGCCCTTGTTTCAGAAGGGTTGGCCACCGCAAACATCGGCCTGACCTCGGATATCATCGCCTGTCCGGGGATGGATTTCTGCGCCTTGGCCACCGCCCATTCCATTCCGGTTGCCCAGCAGATTTCCAACCGGATACAGGATTTGAAAATCGAACATGACGTTGGCCCGCTAAAGATCAAGATTTCGGGCTGTATCAATGCCTGTGGCCATCACCATCTGGGCCATATCGGCATTCTGGGTCTGGAACGGGCTGGCGTGGAAAACTACCAGATCACGCTGGGGGGCGATGCGACCGCCGACACAAGAATTGGCACGCGCACTGGCCCCGGGTTTTCGGCGGACAAGATTGTTCCGGCGATTGAGCGTCTGATCCTTGGCTATCTGGATCTGCGCAACGCAACGGATGAAAGCTTCATCCAGTGCTACCGGCGCGTCGGCATCGCCCCTTTCAAAGAAATTCTATATCCGCAGGAGGCCGCAAAAAATGCAGCATAGCCTACAAAATGACCATATGGTTGCGCGCTGGAACCGGATGTTCCAACATCTAAACGCGCTAGAGGTGCTGGAACATACGCTTGGGTCAGGCAAAACCGGTCGGGTCGCACTTGTCTCGTCTTTCGGGGCTGAATCCGTTGTGTTGTTACACATGCTGTCGCGGATCAACACGCGCACACCGGTGTTGTTCATTGATACGCAAATGCTGTTTGCCGAAACGCTGGAATATCAGCTTGAGGTGACAAAGCTGCTTGGATTGACGAACGTGCGGACCATTCGCGCAACGGCAAAAGACCTACAA
>CAZIDQ010000008.1:14192-17120 GCA_964538015.1 uncultured Marinosulfonomonas sp. | reverse complement strand
GCTGCTTGGATTGACGAACGTGCGGACCATTCGCGCAACGGCAAAAGACCTACAAGACGCCGACCCCGACAACCGCCTACACAAATCCGCGCCCGATAATTGCTGTAATTTGCGCAAAACCCGACCGCTGCAAAACGCGCTGGCAGATTTCGATACATGGATCACTGGCCGAAAACGCCACCACAGCAGCCCCCGTGCAGGGTTGGATTATTTTGGCAACGATGGCGAAGGACGGATCACGGTGAATCCGCTGATCCATTGGGGTGCAAATGAGTTGAACGCCTATATGGACAGGATGGAACTGCCGCGGCATCCGCTTTTGCGGCGGGGGTATACCTCGATTGGATGTGCGCCCTGCACATCCAGAACCACCGCAGGCGAATCCGTACGTGCGGGGCGCTGGCGGGGCAATGACAAACAGGAATGCGGCATCCACTTTATAAACGGTAAAGTCACACGGTCAAATCTGCAAAGGGCACCATCATGACAATTATTGTAACAGATGCAGGTTTTGAAACCGACGATTGGGCGCTTGGGTCACGTCGGCAAGAAATGCTTGATTTGTCCGGCGACCATGCGTTGGCCGGCCTGACCGGCACGTTGCAACGGATCAAAGCAATCCGCATCACATTTCCCGACTTCACCGACGGGCGCGGGTTGGGGTTGGCCCGTGGTTTGCGTGACGCTGGGTATGATGGCCGACTTCGTGCCGCCGGTGATATACTGCCCGACCAATACGCAATGTTACGCCGTGTCGGGTTTGACGAAATCGAGATCACCGACAGGTTGGCTAATGCCTATCCGCAAGAGCAATGGCTTACCCGCAGCCATTGGCAACAGCACGATTACCAGGCCAGATTACGGAACTGAACGTGCCCGCAAACATCCTATGACATTGCGTCGCGTCTGGGCATCTGGACCCTTCTGCGACAACCTATTATAGGGGGATCAACAAGCCGTCGCCCCGTGCGCGGCTTTGATGTAGTTAGGGAAGATTACCAAATGGCCGACACCGCAAAAAAACCAACGCTGCCCGATGCGCAGACCGTGACCCAAGTCAAACACTGGACGGATCGTCTGTTTTCTTTTCGGGTAACCCGACCGCGTACCCTGCGGTTTCGTTCTGGTGAATTCGTAATGATCGGCCTGATGGGCGAGAACGGCAAACCGCTGCTGCGCGCCTATTCCATCGCTTCGCCTGCATGGGACGAAGAACTGGAGTTCTATTCGATCAAGGTGCAGGACGGCCCCCTGACCAGCAAATTGCAGCATATCAAGGTGGGTGACGAAATCATCCTGCGCCCCAAACCCGTTGGCACATTGGTGCATGACGCGCTGTTGCCGGGTAAACGGTTGTGGTTTTTTGCCACCGGCACCGGCATCGCGCCGTTTGCGTCGCTGATGCGCGAGCCGGAAACCTATGAAAACTACGACGAGGTGATCATGTGCCACACCTGCCGCGAGGTTGCGGATCTGGAATATGGCCGCCAGTTGATCGAAAGCCTGCCCGATGACCCGTTGATCGGCGAATTCATCGGCGACAAGCTGCGTTATTACCCCACCACAACGCGTGAAGAGAGCCCGAATATGGGCCGCATCACCACCAACCTGCTGAATGGCAAAATCTTTGCTGATCTGGGCGTGCCTCCGATTTGCAAAGAAAACGACCGCGGGATGGTTTGCGGCTCAATCGGGCTGAATACCGATCTAAAAGAGGTTTTGGAAGGCTTTGGCCTGACCGAAGGCGCCAATTCACAACCTGCCGAATATGTGGTGGAAAAGGCGTTTGTCGATTAACACCAGCATTCCATAGTTGCTTTAAGGCCGTGCAAAATTCTGCGCGGCCTTTTTCGTTGCTCCACGGGATAATTTAGTTATATTGTTACCATGGTAACTGATTCTCCCCCACCCCGCACCCAAACCGGATTGCGTATCTCCACCCCGCTTCTGAAGGTTCTAAAGGGGCTGGCAGAATATAAAGACATGACGCTTGGCGATCTGGTCGAGGGTATCGTTCTGCACGCATTCGATAACAAATTACCTTTTACACCAGACACGCTGGAAACCATCGCGCGCCTTGGTGAAATTTACGGACTGGAACAGACCAGCGCCGATAGCCACATCCATCCGGGCACAACTGCAAATGACTGAATTCACCCATGAAATAACGCTGGCCGGAAATATTCAGACCCTATTCCCCCTTTTCACACCAAGCGGAGAAGAGGCGTGGGTGCCGGGTTGGGCCCCAACCTATCTGACGGGAAAAGACACCCGCGAGGAAATGCTGTTCACAACGGGTGGCGGTATGGACAAAACCTTTTGGACCTGCCTGAAATGGCAGCCCGAAGCCCACCATGCCCGCTATCTACGCATCACCCCGACCAGCCGGATAGCGATTGTAGATGTGCTTTGCCGCGCGCAACAATCGGGGCAGGTCGCGGTTCAGGTCACTTACACCTACACTCCGTTAACCCCGACCGCAGCAGCAGAACTGGCGCTGATGACACAGCAACAATTTGTCGCCTCGATCGAGGAATGGGCAGTGCTGATTACACAGCACCTTTAGCGTGATACCCACAAGGGTTACATCCCCAAGGCTTGTTTCACCTTTGTCAGGATATCCGCCAGCAACGCCGGATCATCGCCAGCAGCGATAAGCGCTGTTTTGAACCCGCTTTTCTGATTTTCGTCCAAACCGGATGCGTCGATCATTTCGGAAACTTTTACGGCATCATAACCTTCGGCGGAAAACAGCGAGCCATCCATCGCAGCCGCAGCTGTATCGGCAGCGCCGGCAACAGCATCCGAAGTTGCCTCGACAGCCCCCTCGACCGCGTCTGTGGCCCCTTCAACCGCGTCTGCGGCGCCTTCAACGGCGCTTTCGGCAGCGCCTGTCACTGCATCCGATGCGCCTTCAACAGCACCCGT
>CAZIDQ010000008.1:1459-14092 GCA_964538015.1 uncultured Marinosulfonomonas sp. | reverse complement strand
CGGCGCTTTCGGCAGCGCCTGTCACTGCATCCGATGCGCCTTCAACAGCACCCGTTGCGGATTTCACCACGTCGCCAGTTACATCCCCGACATTGTTACCTTTGGAATAGAAATATAACCCGCCGGCAACGACGGCGACCAGAATGGCAATTATCATTGTTCTGTTCATATCATCAGCCCTCTGTTTGCTTATTATAATTCGAACATAGGCCCGCCCAAGTTGCGGCAGCCAGCAAAAACACCCCGACAAGTGGAAGCAGCGCGTTATTGCCGAGTGTCGGCGGGGATTAGCCCATTCACGCCTTAAACGTAGCCGCAAATACAAAAGAAAATGCCGCGCGAAAGGGATACTTTCACGCGGCACTTGTTGGTTTGTAGCGAAAAACGGTGTTACAGGCCCAAAGCGGTTTTGACCTGACCAATCACGGCTTTGATCATTTCCGGGTTTTCACCGGCCTTTTCCACGGCGGCTTTCAGCAGCGTCTTTTTCATCGGGTCCAGACTTGAACCGTCGATCATTTCGCTAACTTTACCAGCGTCATAGCCTTCGGCAGTCAGCGCGCTATTCGCAGCCGAAGCTCCGGCATCGGCTGTGCTTTCGACAACGTCGTCTGCTGCGGTTGCAGCGGCGCTACCGCCTTCTGTAGCAGTTTCTGCGGCTTCTGTTGTTGCTTCAACTGCATCATTCACAGCACCCGACACAGCGTCGGTTGCACCGGTGGTGGATTCGGCAGCGGCGGCAGCGGCTTCTTCCGCGGCCTTTGCAGCAGCAGCTTCTGCTTCTGCGGCGGCAGCTTTGGCGGCATCCTCAGTAGCGGCTTTTGCGGCGGCTGCTTCCTCGGCGGCTTTGGCAGCGGCAGCTTCAGTCTCGGCGGCCGCAGCGGCGGTTCCCTCTTCTACTTTTGCAGCGGCCTCTTCTGCGGCTTTTGCAGCAGCGGCTTCGGTCTCGGCGGCGGCAGCTTTGGCAGCTTCTTCTGCAGCGGCGGCCTCTTCTGTGACTTTCGCGGCAGCTTCTTCAGCAGCTTTCGCGGCAGCAGCAGCTTCCTCTTCTACTTTGGCGGCAGCGGCAGCAGCGGCCTCTTCGGCGGCTTTGGCCGAATCCTCGACAGCGCCTGTGGCCTGCTCCATTATTTCGCCAGTGCCTTCTTTTCCTTGCGAATAGAAGTAAACTCCAGCCCCGGCTGCAATCAAAATTGCGGCAATGATCAATGTTTTATTCATATTATAACCCCTGGTTAAGTGCCCGGAACATGTCCGTTCGTGGGCGTCCTATGACAGATGCGCCGACAACTGAAAAGCAAGCAAGGGGGAATATAGCGCATTATTGCTCATTTCAGCGCGAATAACACCTTGTAAGCGCGGGCCAGCCCGTCTACTTTTCGCCCAAGACAAGGCTTCACAATCAAAGGATCAAAGTCATAGCCCGCAGACCTCACAATGCCCCGCCACAGCGCGACACTGGCCCCCGCGTAAATGAACGCATCACTTCCCGAGAAATCCGGCTTATTGGCGCCGACGGTGAAAACGTCGGGGTTGTTACCCCTGCGCGTGCCATGGACATGGCTGATGATGCCGGACTGGATCTGGTGGAAATCTCGCCAAACGCCAACCCGCCCGTGTGCAAAATTATGGATTTCGGCAAGTTCAAGTATGAACAACAGAAACGCGAATCCGAGGCGCGTAAGAAACAAAAGACCATCGAGGTTAAGGAAGTGAAATTCCGCCCGAACACGGATACGCATGACTATGACGTCAAAATGCGCAATGTGTTCAAGTTTCTGGAAAACGGCGACAAGGTAAAAATCAGCCTGCGTTTCCGTGGCCGCGAAATGGCGCACCTTAATCTGGGCCGCGAATTGCTGGAACGGGTGGCCGAGGACGTCAAGGATGTTGGCAAGGTCGAAAGCATGCCCAAGATGGAAGGCCGCCAGATGATCATGATGATCGGGCAAATGCCGAAGTAGGCAATGCTTACAAGATAATTGAAAGGCCCTCGTATTTTGCGGGGGCTTTTTTATTGCGCCCCTGCCACGGCACGATCCCCTTTCCACCACTTCCACGCATCCGGAATGTCAAAGGCCAGCGACAACCCGTCCACGGCCAATAGCAGCCACAGAAATGTCTGATAGCCACCTGTAACGGCGCCCAGTTGTGACCACAGGATCAAAAGCAGTGGAATCCAGATCAGCAGATGCGGCAGGGCCATCATTTTCGACAGGCCCCGTTCGGCCAGCATGATCGCAATATTGGGCATCATGCCGCCAACCGCCAATGCGGCAATCAGAATGCCTTTGGGTTCGTTTAAAAACAGCAGTGACAACATATTGACCGGCACAAGGATCAGCGCCACCCAGATTTGCACCCAAATCGGAAGCGACCTAAAGCTGTGCCAGATGTCGGTTATCAGTCTGATGGATCACCCTTTCCAAAATGCGCAACCCCGGACTTGATCCGGGGCCTCGCTGAGTATTGCCACGACAGGCCCCGCATCAAGTGCGGGGCTACAGCATATTTAACCGATTGCGTTGATCGCGCGACGTGTCATCACCTTGACCAGATGGGCGCGGTATTCCTTGGTGCCGTGCAAATCGCCGATCATGTTCATCGCGTTGATGTTCAAATCCATCAGCGCATCACTGCGAAACTCTTTGTTCAGCGCCGCTTCGGCCTCGGTCCAGCGAAACACGCCTTCTTCGGACGCCCCCGTCACGGCCACCCGCGCGCCATCAGCGGTTTTGGCCACGAACACCCCGACCAGCGCAAAGCGCGAGGCGGGTTGGTCGAACTTCTGGTAAGACGCTGCCTCGGGGATGGGGAACCTCACCGCGGTGATAATCTCGCCCTCCTCAAGTGCCGTGGTGAACATACCCTGAAAATAGTCATCCGCCGCGATTTCGCGCGTGTTGGTGACGATGGTTGCGCCCGTGCCCAGCACCGCCGAGGGATAACAGGCCGACGGGTCATTGTTGGCCAATGATCCGCCAATGGTGCCACGATTGCGCACCGCCGGATCACCAATATTGCCCGCCAGCGCCGCCAGCGCAGGGAAATCCCCCTGCGCGGCCACTTCGGCGTGGGTTGTGGCACCACCGATGGTCAACACGCCGTCCTCTTTGGAAATGCCCTTCATATCGGCAATGCCCGACAGGCTGACCAATTTTTCAGGCGCGGCAAGGCGCTGTTTCAGCGTCGGGATCAGGGTTTGCCCCCCGCCCAGCGCGGTTGCTTCTTCGTCCTTCAGCGCGGCGACAGCCTCTGCAACGCTTGAAGGGGTCTCTACATCAAATGCATACATTTCTCATTTCCTCCTTCAGGATTGCATTGCTTGCCAAACGCGCAAAGGCGTCAGCGGCATGTCGATATGGGTGATGTCCTGTCCCGCCCGTCGCAAGGCATCGACCACGGCATTGACCACCGCAGGGGGCGAGCCAATCGCGCCGGCCTCGCCACAGCCCTTCACGCCCAGCGGATTGTGGGTGCAAGGGGTCTGGCAGGAATGATCAACCGTATAGAACGGCACATCATCGGCGCGCGGCATGGCGTAATCCATGTAGGAGCCGGAAATCAGCTGTCCGTCCTCGTCATAGACCGCATGTTCCAGCAGTGCCTGACCGATGCCCTGCCCGATGCCACCATGCACCTGACCGTCAACGATCATCGGATTGACGATGTTGCCAAAATCATCGGCAGCACTGAAGCGCTCAATCGTCACCTTGCCGGTTTCGGGGTCCACTTCGACCTCGCAGGCATAGGCACCCGACGGATAGGTGAAGTTGGCCGGATCATAAAACGCGGTTTCCTCCAGCCCCGGCTCCAAGTCTTCCAACGGATAGTTGTGCGGCACATAGGCGGCCAAAGTCACATCACCCCAGGCAACCGACTTATCGGTGCCGGCCACGGTGAATTGCCCGTCTTTCAACTCGATATCCGCGTCCGAGGCTTCCATCAGATGAGCCGCGATCTTCTTGGCCTTGTTGATGATCTTCTCGGTGGCGCGCACCATCGCGCTGCCGCCAACGGCCAAGGAACGCGAACCATAGGTGCCCATGCCCATCGGCACTTTGGATGTGTCGCCATGCACGATGTCCACTTGCGATGCATCAATCCCGATCATTTCGGCAATCACTTGTGGAAAGGCGGTCTCATGCCCCTGCCCGTGTGAATGCGAACCGGTCATCACGCTGATCGACCCCGTGGCGTTCACCCGCACCGTGGCGCTTTCATACAGCCCTGCGCGGGCGCCCAATTGGCCCACAAGGTTGGAGGGCGCAATGCCGCAAGCCTCGATATAGCAATTCACGCCAAGGCCGCGCAGTTTGCCGTTATCAGCACTTTCGGCGGCACGTTTCTCGAAACCGGCCAGATCGGCGATTTCGATCATCTTGTCCATCGTCGCGTTGTAATCGCCAATGTCGTATTCCACCGCCACAGGGGTGGCATAGGGGAATTCGGTGATAAAGTTCTGGCGGCGCAGCTCGATCGGGTCTTTGCCGATTTCATAGGCGGCCTTGTCGATCACCCGCTCCAGCTGGAACGATGCTTCGGGGCGACCAGCCCCGCGATAGGCGTCAACCGGTACGGTGTTGGTGAACACTGCCTTGACGTTCACATAGATCAGCGGGGTTTTGTAGTTGCCCGCCATCAATGTGCCGTGCAGCCATGTGGGCACGCTGGGCGCAAAGGTCGACAGATAGGCGCCCATGTTGGCGTGGGTATCGGTGCGCAGGGCAAGGAAATTACCGTCCTCGTCCATTGCCAGTTCGATCTTGGTGACATGGTCACGGCCATGGGCATCCGACACAAACGCCTCGGAGCGGCTACAGGTCCATTTCACCGGACGGTTCACCGCCTTGGCAGCGAAGGTGCAGAACGCTTCTTCGGCGTAGTGGAAGATTTTGGTGCCAAAGCCACCGCCCACATCGGGCGAAATCACCCGCAGTTTATGTTCGGGGATACCCAGCACGAATGCACCCATTAACAGGCGGATCACATGCGGGTTTTGCGACGTGGTGTACAGCGTATACTCATCCGTGGTGCGGTCAAACATGCCGATGGCCACGCGTGGCTCCATCGGGTTGGCGATCAGCCGGTTGTTGCGCAATTCCAGCGTGGTGACGTGGTGGGCGTTCTTGATTGCCTCATCCACGGCGTCGCGGTTTTCCTCAACGAACCCCCAATCGTAACACAGGTTCGACGTCAGATCGTCGTGCACCTTGGTGGACCCGTCCTTTAACGCGTTTTTCATGTCGATCACGGCGGGCAGTTCTTCCAGATCCAGCTCGATCGCCTCGGCGGCATCGCGGGCCTGCTCTAGCGTGTCGGCAATCACTGCGCAGATCGGATCACCCACATGGCGGGCTTTGCCGTGCGCCAGAATGGGGTGTTTGGGTTCTTGCATGGCATTGCCAAACCGGTCGGTTATTTCCCAACCACAAGGCACACCGCCCACTTCGACAAAATCCTCGCCGGTGAAGATGCGGATCACGCCGTCCATCTTTTCGGCGTCCGACGTGTCAATCCCGTTGATTTTCGCATGCGCCATTTCCGAGCGCAGGAAATAGACATAGGCCTGTCCATTCGCGTTGATATCGTCTGTATAGTTTCCGTTTCCGGTTAAAAACCGGATGTCCTCGCGCCGTTTGGTACTGGCGCCGATGCCTCCATCTGCTGGCATGATTATTCCTCCCTGAAATTCCGTGACGGCGGGGTGAACCCCGCCCTACCGCTTATTCTGCGGCGATGGCGGAAACATCCTGACCGGATGCGGCCATGATTGCCTTAACAATGTTGTGATACCCCGTGCAGCGGCAGATATTGCCGGACAGATAGGCACGAATATCGGCCTCGCTGGGTTTGGGGTTCTCGGCCAGCAGGGATTTGGTGGCCATCACCATACCCGGTGTGCAGAAACCGCATTGCAGCCCGTGGTGGTCCTGAAACGCTTGCTGGATGGTCGACAATGTGCCGTCCTCATCCGCTTCGCCTTCAACGGTTGATACCTCGGCCCCGTCGGCCTCGATTGCGAACATGGTGCAGGATTTTACAAGCTTTCCATCGACATGCACGCTGCAAGCGCCGCATTGCGAAGTGTCACAGCCAACGTGTGTTCCCGTCAGCCCCAGCCCGTCGCGCAAGAATTGTGAAAGCAGTGTGCGCCCTTCTGCTTCACCGCTCACAGCTTTGCCGTTCACGGTCATGGTGACCTGTGTCATGGTCGTCCTCCCTGTTTTGTTATTACACAGGAGTTAAGCACGGGTGCGACATTTTGGCAAAAGTAATTTTACGCGGCGTGTTGGAGTTAGGTGGATTTGCGCAGGGTTTCGGTGATCTGCGCCATGATCGACAGGGCAATTTCGGCGGGGGATTTACTACCAATGTCCAATCCCACCGGCGCGTGGATGCGGGCGATTTCGGCATCGTTGAACCCCGCTGCTGTTAGCCGCTCCACCCGTTTTGCATGGGTTCGGGTTGATCCAAGGCTGCCGATGTAAAACACATCCGACCGCAGGGCCACCGTCAGGGCCGGGTCGTCAATTTTGGGATCATGCGACAGGGTGACAACGGCGGTGCGGGCATCCAGCCCTTGCGCTTGCAAGGCTTCGTCCGGCCAATCGTCGATGATTTCCTCGTTCGGGAATCGCGCCTTGGAGCCAAAGGCCGCGCGCGGGTCGACCAGCACTGGATCATAGCCTGCCAGCCGTGCCATCACCAGCAAAGGCTGGGCGATATGCACCGCCCCCACCACGACCAGTTTCAGCGGCGGGTTGTGGATGGCGACGAATTCTTCGCCCTCAAAGCCGGATTTGTCGCTGCGAAACCGGTCGGAATAGTCACCCTGTTTCGCCAGTCTGCGGGATTGCGTCTCAGGATTGACCACATAGGCCACCGGCACACGATCCGCCCGTGCGGCCACCAGTTCGGTCAGCATATCCTCAGGCATAACCGGGCCTATCGGCTCGATCATCACCCTGATCTTGCCACCGCACGCCAGTCCGACGGCAAAGGCCTGATCGTCAGACACCCCGAATTCCATCATCCGTGGCTTGCCGTCTTCCAGCGCGTCCATCGCCTCGACAATCACAGCCCCTTCGACACAGCCCCCCGAAACCGATCCGGCAATTTCCGTATCCCCCGCAATCGCCAGCTGGCTGCCGACGGGGCGCGGGGCCGAGCCCCATGTTTCCACCACAGTGGCCAGTGCCGCCCCGCGACCGGCACGGTGCCAGTCAAGGGCAGTTTCGGGGATGTTGTCGAAATTCTGGCTCATGGGGTGCGGATGATCCTTAGGGTGAAACAATTGTTGGTGGCCGATCTTGCGTCAACATAGGCAACCTTCGGGTCCGATAACAAGGCCCCTGCGTATTCCTCGATTTCAGCGGTCGGGGTGATCTGCCCTGTGCCATAGATGATCCGGTTGTCCGCACCGTAGGCTTTTAGCAGGCATTCCTTGCGGCTTGCCAGCACCGGCGGCAGACCATCACCCGTGTAGGGCAAGCAGTCTGCGCATAAAAAGATCGGACCGGTTTCGGCATAGGGCTGTGGGTCGGGGAACGGGCGGGCGGCACAGATCAGCATTTCCGCGCCTTTGGGGATGTCCTTCAGACAATGACGACAGGGGTTACCTGTGCCATCCGAGATGCTGCGCTCGGCGGCGTCGCCATAGGCATCCACACCACCGGTGCGCAGTTGCGCCACCCAGTCGGGATCATAGGGAAGATAGGTCAGTTGCATCGGGTGGTCCTTTCACAAGTTACGCCACCATGCTGTCCCTTCTCTGGCGTTTATACGACCCGAATGATGCGGAAACGAAAAACGGCCGCAAGGTTTCCCCGACGACCGTTCATCCCGTGAGTGGGTTTGGTATTATTCAGCCGGTACAGCGTCCGAAGAAGCATCACCACCAGCCAGTTTGTTAGGCAGAACAAAAGCAACGATGATAAACACCACGCCCAGCGCGATACCCAGCAGGTCGCCCTGAATGGCACTCAGACCTTCGTATTTTGCGCCCGGAACGGTGCCCAGTGTCACCTTGCCGCCAGCGATCTTGTCCATCAGGAAGGTGCCTTTGATCGAAGCATAGGACACCATGTAAGCCGCCGCGCCCAACAGGCCACCGGCGATGAAGAACAGCGCGTCTTTGCGACCCGAAGCAGCAGCCGCCACCGAAGTGCCGGGGCAATAGCCCGAAAACGCCCAGCCAAAGCCCATGATCAGACCACCAACGCCAACACCGACATATGCGGTTTTGACCGACATGTGGCCAACATCAACAAAGCCGGCCATCTGGCCAACGAACATCAGAACCGAGCCAACACCGATGGCCATCAGAATGGTTTTGGCCAGATGCAGGTTGGTTAGGTTCAGCATTTTGAAGATCCAGTTCGGGTTTGTTGTCCCGATCCGGTCCAGCACGAAACCAAAAGCCGCGCCAATTACGATTGCTAGAAAAATGGTCATGGCTTAGCTCCTTTTATACATGATCATGGCGGTCGGGATCGCAGCCGCGAAAACGCCAAGCGTAAAGATGTAGCCGGATAGCGAGGTTTGCATCATCCCCGACATCATGTGGCCGGATGTGCAACCACCGGCCAGACGCGCGCCAAAGATCACAATGAAACCACCGATAAAGGCGCCGACATAACGCTTGGCAACGCTGTCGCCAAAGTTCTTGCGCCACAGGGACGGAACCTGACGCTCCTCGATGGTTTCACGACGGGCAACACCGGACACAACTGCGCCGATGGCCATCGCGATAACAAAGATGAAGCTGTAGTTCAGCGGGTTGGCAACATTTTTGGCATATTTGCCGTTCGATTTTGCCAGATAGGCGTTTGACGAAGTATAGCCCTCGTCGGTTTTTACAACCAGTTCGTTGTTGATCGTGTCACCGATGATCCCGTCAAGGATCACGAACTGTGTCGAAACCCCGATCGGTTTTACAAGGAGCACGGCCAGGAAAAACACAACGCCCAGCGCCACCCCTCCTATTTTCCAGTCCATAAGCATGATTTATCCTTTTCACAGTTATACGTATTCAAGATGCTGAATATCTTACGGCGGGCGATATGCGCCCTGCATTGACGGTTGTCAACAAAAAGCAAAAGAATTTACCAGCCCGCGCCAATTCACCGCAACCTGACGACATTCAGACCATCAACCCGAAATTTCGGTCTGGCAAAATTGATTGCCGTATTCCTTGAGGAAAAGTGCCTTTTCTGTTAGCAATATCAATATATGCTGTAATTTCCGCCTCGATTGGCAAGTGACTGTGCAGTGTAGCCCGAAGGTGCCCGGACGCGCACCGGGGATAGTAAAGAGTATGGCAGACCAGCTTCTTGGTGGCATTGTAATAAACGAGATCCTTGCAGATCCGAACGGTGCGACCAATTTTGACACTGATGGCAGCGGCACGGCCGCCAATCCCGATGAATATATCGAGCTTCTGAATACCTCGGCCGTAGCGATTGATATTTCGGGGGTTCAACTGTGGGATCAGGGTGTCGGCAACTGGTTCACCTTCTTGCCCGGGACCATCCTGCAACCCGGGGCGCATGCGATGGTGATGGCGGGGGTTCAGGCCGGTGGCACCCTGCCCACAGGCGGGCCAAATGACTTGTTCTTTGAGGCATTCCGCGGCTCGCCGGCGATCAACAATGGCGGCGACAATGTTGTCGTCTACGACCCCGCAAATGACGAATTCATTCAGGCCACATTCAACGGCGATTCATTGGATGATCCGCCCGCAACCTACGGGAGCTTTTCCGCCACCGCCACCCGCGTTGGCGCAGGCGAGGATTTTGGCACAGACATTGACGGGTTTTCCATTCAACGCTCACCCGACGGGGCAGACACATTTGTCAACGACCAGACCCCGACACCGGGCACCGCAAATGTTTGCTTTACCCAAGGCACCCTGTTTGACACCCTGAATGGCCCCCGCCGTATCGAGCATCTGCGCCCCGGTGATATGCTGCTGACCAAGGACCATGGCCCCCAACCCATCCGCTGGATCTGGGCGCGTCACTGGCCGCTGGCGAAATTGCGCGCCAATCCGGCTTTGCGCCCGATAAGGGTGGCAAAAGGTGCTTTGGGGGCTGATTTACCCCGTCGCGATCTGCTGGTTTCCCGCCACCACCGCCTACTGCTCCACTCTAAAATCGCCAAACGCATGTATGGCAAAACCGAGGTTCTGGCCGCCGCCAAAGACCTGACAGCAATTAAGGGCATTGATACGGCCCCGCTAATAGGCAGCGTCACCTATTTCCATATCCTGATGCAACAGCATGAAATCCTGTTTGCCGAAGGCGCCCCCGCCGAAAGCCTTTATCTGGGGCAACAGACCTTGCACGCAATCGAACCCGCAGCCCGCAACGAATTGGAACAGATATTCGGCGCTGACTGGGGCAGTTTCATCCAAACCCCGCCCGCGCCGGCACGGTTGCTGGTTTGCGGTCAAAAGACCCGCAATATGGCGGGACGGCACCGCAAGAACAACAAACCGGTACTGGCAACTTCGCGGCAAAATCCGTTCAATACAGACAACCACAACACCAAAGACAGCATCACTGTCGGATCAAGGCGTAAACCGTCAGGCAGGCGGCATGGTGACCTATTTCCACATCCTGTTCGCCAAACATGAAATCATCTACGCCCAAGGCTGCCCGAGCGAAAGCTTGCAGCCCGGGGTTATGACGCTTTCGGCACTGGATCGCGAAACCCAAAACGTGGTGTTAACCCTGTTCCCCGATACTTAATATGGTTTCCGGCTTTGGGGCCACCGCAAGGCTTGCTCTGCGGGTGTCCACGGGCGCAATGCTGTCACATCTGATCCGGCACTGAGTGTAGCGCCGCCATCATCCGCGCCTTTTCCCCCGCATCCCCGGGGTTTGATATTGCCTGCGCCAACGCTTCCAGTGATGCAATGTTATGCCCCGCGCGAAAGCTGTCTACATGCGGCAGCATCGCGGCGATCCCGCGGGCCTTGGGGGCAAAGCCATCCCAGCGCAGCAACGGGTTTAGCCAGATCAGGCGGCGCGATGACAAATGCAGACGCTGCATTTCACGCCCCAGCACCCCAGCATCGTCACGATCCAGCCCGTCGGTGATCAACAACACCACCGCCCCCTGCCCCAGCACCCGCCGCGACCAGTCGCGGTTGAAGCTATGCAGACAGGCCCCGATCCGCGTGCCGCCCTCCCAATCCTGCGCCTCGGCCCCTGCAGCGGATAACGCCGCATCCACATCGCGCGTGGCCAGATGGCGGGTGATGTTGGTCAGACGGGTACCAAAGGTGAACCCGTAGACCTTTGACCAGCCCGCGCCCTTTTGATTGGCCACCGCGTGCAGAAAATGCAGCACCGCGCGCGAATACTGCGACATCGAGCCGGAAATATCGCAAATCACCACCAGATTGGGCCAGCGCACACGGCGCTTTTTCACCGCCAGCGCCTGCACCTCTCCGCCCTGTCGCATCGCATCACGCATGGTGCGCCGCCAGTCCAGAACCCTTCCCCGCGCATCCGCCTGTGTGCGCCGCGATTGCAGCGGTTTCACCGGCAAGGTCAGCCGCGCCAGCATCCGCTTGGCCTCGGCCATTTCTGCCACGCTCATTTGTTCGAAATCCAGCGACCGCAGCCGTTCCTCGGCCGACATGGTCAGGCTGGCGTCAATCTCGATCTCGCTTTCGCCCTCGTCCCCAACATCCGGCACATCGCGCGCCACCCCGTCCAGCAGCGCCTCGGCTGCGCGTTTTTCGGCGGATTTGGCGGCGCGTTCTTCCTGCACCCCGCGCACGGCGGGCAGCATCATCGCCATCATATGTTCCAGATAACGCGGATCGCGCCAGAACAGGCGAAACACCTGATGGAAGGTCGCGCGCTGTTCGGGTTTGGAAACAAAACAGGCGTGCAGACACCAGTAGAAATCGCGCTGATCCGAAAACCCTGTGGCCTGCACCGCATGGATCGCCCCGATCAGCCGCCCCGCCCCCACCGGCACACCGGCGGCCCGCAAAGCACGGGCAAAGCGGGTGATGTTATGCACCAGTTTGCCGTCTTCGGGGATTTCAAGGGGCAGGTATTCAGCCATCCGCGGGTTTGCTTTCTATGTTTACGCCGTCTTGGGAAACACGAAACACCGCGCGCGTGGCAGGGTCAACCACATCACTGTGCCCTCGGCGGGCAGAAACACCGACGACACGGTCGCCTTCAGAACCGAGCCATCGGCATCCATGCGAAATTCCACCAGACTCTCGCGCCCCATGAACCGTGCCCGCACCACGCTGGCCCGCGCCGCCACGCCATCGCTGGCCGTGGGGTTGGGGCCGCGCCCGCCACGGTCAAAATCAATGCGGATATGTTGCGGGCGCGAAACGATTTCCACTTTGGTGCCATCGGGCACGCCGGGGGCAAGGAATTGGCCAAAGGGCGTTTCTGTCAGCGCCCCTTTAACAGTGCCCTCTATCACATTGATATCCGAGAAAAATGCCGCCGCCTTTTTGTCACGCGGACTGTTGTAGATGTTATAGGGCGCGCCCTGCTGGATGATCTTGCCATCGCGCATCAGGGCAATTTCATCGGCCATGCGCATGGCCTCGTCCGGCTCGTGGGTGACCAGCAAAACGGCGGTGCCTTC
>CAZIDQ010000008.1:0-1359 GCA_964538015.1 uncultured Marinosulfonomonas sp. | reverse complement strand
ACGGTGTCGCAAACCAGTTCACCATCGGCGTAGATTTCGCCGCTGTCCTGCATTTCGACACCCGCAATGATACGCAAGGTGGTGGATTTACCGCAGCCCGAGGGGCCAAGCAAACAGGTCACCTGCCCCGGTTCGACCCTTAGCGACACACCGTCCACCACCCGTCGGCCATCATAGCTGCGGATGATATTCCTGATTTCAAGACGTGGAGGTGTCTGTGCCAAGTGCCGTTTCCCTTTCAAACCCGATCAAAACCATCGGGATTGAAAAATAGCTATCAGCCCGCCGAAGTTACGACAAGACTTAACAGCAACTTCCGCTGGTTGCGGCGTCACCTTCCACCGGACCATCAAACGGGGTTTCGCCGCCGCAATTCCCGAACAGCCCGTAATGAGTGTCCCAATTACCGATGAATTCAAAATGCGGCGCAAAGCGGGATTCGTTCAGCATACGGTAGGTGTTGCCGCAAACCGGAAATACCTTGCCCGCCTCGATTTCGTGGTGCTTATCCAAGGTGAACGTGTTGGGACATTCCGCAATCGTTCCCTTGTAAATCACCGCCTGCCCGTATTCCTCGCAGGCTGGCTCCAGCCCGTCGATTTTGAACAACCGGTAGGTGGCCGAGGTAAAACCGATGTTGCCCACCTTGGCCTCGATTTCGGGGTTTTCAATGGTCAGAACGCGGTCCTCGACCAGACGTGGATCGTTGAAACCAACCCGTTTGGCGATGTTTTCAAAGTCGTTCCAGTAAAGCGCACCGGACAGACATTCGCCATACAGCACCTTGTCCCCGATCAGCGCATTCGGCATCCGGCGGTCCGCATAAACATCGGAAAAATACATCTCGCCGCCCGGTTTCAGCAGGTTGTAAGCCCCGCGCAAAACGGCCTCTTTGTCCATCGCAAGGTTCAGCACACAATTGGAGACGATGATGTCGAATGTGCCCGGCTCCAGCGGCAGTTCATCCAGCTTTTCGATATATCCCTTGTGGAATTCGGTGTTGGGTTTGGCATAGCCAAAGGCCTGCGCGTGATAATCCTGATGCGTGCGGGCCACGTCCAGTTGCGCGTCGGTCATATCCACGCCCACAACATGGCCGTTTTCCCCAACCAACCCCGCCAGCGCGTAAACATCACGGCCCGAACCCGAGCCAAGATCAAGTATCCGCGCGCCTTTCAGGGCATCGGGCGCAATCAGCCCGCAACCGTAATATTTCGCCAGAACGTCGTCATGGATCTTGGCCAGAACCGTTTTCAAATGCTCTGGCACATCCCCCGCCGTGCAACAGGCATTGGTTTGCAAATCGGCACTGCTTTGCAGGGTTTCGCCATAGTATTCCTTGACGGATTCGTGGGTCAT
>CAZIDQ010000007.1:36044-39950 GCA_964538015.1 uncultured Marinosulfonomonas sp. | reverse complement strand
CCCGTCACCATCCGCCTGACCCTTCAGGCCTGCAATGACGAGGTATGCCTGCCCCCCGATGACATGCTGTTTCGGGTCTGGTAAACCCTCGTCGAAAGTACCCTGATCTTATCTATAGGATAAAATCGCTGGCATCCAAATCTACCAAATCAAAACCGACCAAATCGACATTCAAGCCGTACCGAAGAGAAATTCTAACGCCCCAACCCATATCGTGCGAATGTGAGAGTATCCGATCAAAGCCTCCGAATCCCAAAGTGCTAAAATCCAGCTTGTCCTCGCCATTCACAAAGTCCGAGACGCGATCTTTGATCCAGGTATTTCGTTTGACATCCAGATAAGAGAAAACAAAGACATCATTGCCGTCGCCGCCACGCAATACATCGTTCCCGCCACCGCCATTCAGAATGTCATCTCCATTCCCTCCGTAAAGCCGGTCGTCACCTTTTCCGCCATCTAGATTATCATTACCGCCACCACCGCGCAAAATATCAATGCCATCTCCACCTTTGATGTCATCATCATTCAGATTCCCAAATAAGAAGTCATCACCAGCCCCCCCAACGAGCACATCGTTTCCGCGCCCACCATACAATCGGTCGTTCCCGGTCCCACCGGTTAGCCTGTCGGTGTCCCCATTCCCATAAACAATATCGTCACCATCACCACCTCTGATCGTGTCCTTGCCGCTTCCTCCTATGATTTTGTCATCGCCACCTTGACCATATGCAAAGTTTCGCTCTTGGGTATTTGGGGTGCCCCCCGTCTTAATCAGGTCATTGCCGTCCCTGCCATAAAGCAGATTTGCCTTGCCATTTCCAATTATCCGATCATCGAAGTCTGATCCCATCACGGCCTCTATTCCGATTAAACGGTCATACCCATCAGCACCGCGCGCTTTACCATGGTTAAGATATACTTGGACTCCACCAGTGGCGGAGTAGTACATAGCCATATCAAAACCATCCCCCCCGTTAATGATGTCATTCCCTGTACCGCCGATCAAAAGATCTGTGCCCGCTAAACCGTATAACCGGTCATCTCCGCTGCCACCAAACAGTGCACCTTTACCACCAAATTCATTCCTGTGGCCAAGATCATTTCCTTCCGAACCGATAAGTATATCATCTTCGGTCACCCTCTCGGAAATCAAATTCCACAAGGGGATATCCGCATCGGGGGCCCAAGCGCCAACAGCAGCCGAAATGTCGGAAACCAATGCGTCAAAATTCATTAGGTCCTGAGGGTCCGTAATGGCCGCAACCGGGTCCCCACCAATAAAGAAAACGTATTTTGCATTCAGATCGGGATATGACAGAACTAGTTTATAGCTTGTCCTTGCAATATCGCCATCCACCCAATGAACAGCCCCGAAAGAAAAAACAGGGGCGGCATCATGCGTCAACCCATCCGAAGAATTGATCTCGGCTAGAAATGGAAACGCTTCATCATGAATAAACGGCCAGTTTATGGAAATCTGGTCTAAGTCGTCCCCTAATGGTGTTGTGATGGAATAATTGAAATGATCAACATCTCCGTTAAACACCATATCGATGTCAACGGGGGAAACCATGATTGCAGAGCTGGAGTTTGGATCGAGCGTGGTTGAATAACCACTTAGGGTAATCGTTGTCATATGGCACCAATACTATTTACTGTTGTAAGTCTAGAATAGTAGCCTCCCTTTTCCAACAAGATACTTGCAGAACAACCTGTTTTCTCAATGCTTTTCGTTTCCTAAATCATCTCCAGCATCTCGAAATCGACCAGCGTCGCTTATTTCAGCATCTGGTTATCACCGTGCACTGTGAACAAATCATCTTACCGCCAGTCATTTGGATTCACCGATAGAACACCCCTGTTTAATTTGCCATAGTTGGGGCAACACCCTCAAATGGTGGTGGTTGAAGTAATGATATGGATAGCTATCGTTGCTCCAGATAATACTTCACACAGGTTTGCACATGGCGAAACCGGTCCCCGCCCAGTTTCACCCCGCCATACCAGCGGGTCACAACAATGATGTGGTTTTGCAGCCCCTCGCGCTCCAGCATCCGCAAGATCACCATCCCCGCACCGCTTTCGCCATCGTCGCTCTTGACCGGCCCGTCGGGCAACAGCACCGCCCAAGTGTTGTGGGTCGCGCGGGCGTATTTCTTGCCGCGTTTCAGCGCCTTTATAAACGCCTTGGCGGCTGCGCGATCAGCAACAGGGCCGCCGCATACCGCGTATTTAGAGCCTTTGTCACTGACCACATTTTCAAACTGTTGCATCCGCTAGGCCACCGCAACACCAAACAAATACCCGACCCCTGCGGTGGCCGCCATGGCCAAAGCGCCCCACAGGGTAACGCGCACAACTGCCGGCAAAACAGGCGAGCCACCGGTGCGGGCCGACATCGCGCCCAGCAGCGCCAAAGCAGCGAGGGACACGCCGGTGGCGGCCTCGGTTATCAACCCCTCGGGAACCAGCAATACCGAAGCCACGGGCAATGCCGCCCCGGCCGTAAACGCCGCCGCCGAGGCCAGTCCGGCCTGAATGGGCTGGGCTGAAACCACATGGGAAATGCCAAGCTCGTCGCGGGCATGGGCACCCAGCGCGTCATGCTCCATCAGTTGCACCGCAACTTCGTCGGCCAGTTCGGGAGACAGTCCACGCTCCACATAGATTTCCGCCAACTCGCGACGCTCGAATTCCGGCTGCGCCTCAAGGCCGCGGGCCTCGCGGGCCAGATCGCTTTTCTCGGCATCCGCTTGCGAGCTGACCGAAACATATTCGCCTGCCGCCATCGACATGGCCCCCGCCACCAGACCAGCCACACCGGCCAGCAGAATATCGGGCTGTCCCGCCCCCGCCGTGGCCACACCGGCGATCAGACTGGCGGTCGAAACGATACCGTCGTTGGCACCCAATACAGCCGCCCGCAACCAGCCTACACGGTCCACATAATGGCGTTCCAGATGGGTCCATTCCATAGTGCGTTCTCTTTCAATTCTTTTGGATGGGGATCACATGTTGGCAACCGTGCGGCGCACGGTTTCGATACGTTTGGCGTTTGGAGGATGCGAGCCAAGAAAACGATTGCCCGGATCAGGGATACGGGTAAAGAACGCGGCGCCCTTCACCGGGTTGTAACCTGCATGGGCTGTAATCACCGTCCCCAACTCGTCTGCTTCCAGCTCAAAACCCTTGGAGTAGGTGCGGGCCCCGACGGCCCCACCCAACCGCTGCGCTTCTTGGATGCCCGCCTCGTTAACTCCCATTACAGCCGCCAGCAGCCCCCCAACAACAGCACCGGCGACAGCGCTTTGCTGGGTTTTGGGGATGTGGCCCTTGATATGATGCGCCGCCTCGTGGCCCAGAACAAACGCCAATTCGTCCTGATTGCGGGTTTCATTAATCAATGCGCGGGTAAAGACAATCACCGGGCGCCCGCTTTTATCAAGCTTCTGATAGGCGTTTGGTGGCTGACCCTTGCGATCATCCACAACGATCTTGAAATCACAATGGCTCCCGTAGGCGCGGCGACGGCATTCGCGTTCGGCCACCGGTTCCATCCGTTTGACAACCGCCAGAAAATTTCGCGCTGCGCGGTTTTGACTTACGGTTGGGGGGGCCGGTGCAACAGCCGGTTGTGCAGGCGGGTTCTGTTGTGGCTCGGGGCCAGTCACCGTTACGCACCCCGACAGGGTTAGGGCAGTCACCACCATCGCAATTTTGCGCATATTCACATGTCCTTTTACCGTGCTTTGTGCTGAATCTATCAAATTCGGCGCTAATGGCCAGCCCCTACTCTTTCCCAACCTTTCCAGCAAGCGATCAGTTGGAAGACGGCGCAATCGGCTGACTGATGCCACCGCAATTTTGCGATTTCCTTGCCTCGCCTTATTCTTGACGTAGGGGAAG
>CAZIDQ010000007.1:0-35944 GCA_964538015.1 uncultured Marinosulfonomonas sp. | reverse complement strand
TGCCACCGCAATTTTGCGATTTCCTTGCCTCGCCTTATTCTTGACGTAGGGGAAGTTGCGAATCGGGTGTTGTGATTGCTGCGTGGCACAAGGACACTAGCAGTGAAACAAATCGTAATCATTTGCATTATGGCGGGCGGGGTATGTTGCGAGGAGAAATAACCTATGACAATTTCAACGTGGTGATCCGCCATCCCAAAGGGCCTGATGGCACCACGTATTCGCCGTCTTACGAGGAAACAAGACTGAAACTCAGTTATATCTTTGCATTTTAAGGGTGTTAGCCGTCAATCCGGAATACCTTGTCGCGCGAAGTCGCCCCGCGGATCAGGATCAGACGCGATTTAGGCACGCCCAATGCTTTGGCCAACAGTTTCGCCACTTCTTTGGTGGCCTTACCACCTTCGGGAACCGTGGTGACGTAAACACGAATATTGCTATCTTCGTAGGTTATCCTGTTGCGCGAAGCCTTGGGCGTAACCCGCACTGCAATCTCGGCTCCGTCTATGGCCAACGTCGATAGCGCCCCTTTATCCACGTTTCTCTCCTTTGATTTACATAGGTTTAGGTCCTGACCCTAGCATTCCTTCCCCTGCAATCACCACCTCTGACGAGTTTCAAAACCGTATTGATCCAAGTCAAATAACTATTCTTATTCTAAATCAAAGAAAGAATCGCAAGGCTCTGCAAGTTAGACTTATTATAATTTGGAGGATACCATGAAGACCCTGATCCCGATACTGCTTGTCTCGACTGCGATGTCTGGCGCGGCTTTTGCCGACGATTTACGCACCGTGGCACTTGAGCAGTTCAAGCCATTGCCATCAACCGTGCCCAATGTGGCCGACAACCCGACATCACCTGCCAAGGTCGATTTGGGGCGGGCATTGTTTTTTGACCCCCGCTTGTCGGCTTCGGGGGTGTTTAGCTGCTATTCCTGCCACAACCTGACCACGGGCGGTGATGACAACCTTGAAACATCCATCGGTCACGGATGGCAAAAAGGCCCGCGTAATGCGCCGACCGTATTGAATGCGGTTCTGAACGAGGCCCAGTTCTGGGACGGACGGGCCGATGACCTGAAGGCACAGGCCAAAGGGCCAATTCAGGCCGGTGTAGAAATGGCCAACACACCCGAAAACGTGGTGGTAACCTTGAACAGCCTGCCCGGCTATGTCGACATGTTCGGGACCGCATTTGCGGATCAGACCGATCCTGTCACTTTTGACAACATGGCCCGCGCAATCGAAAGCTTCGAAGCGACGCTGATCACCCCGGCCCCGTTTGATGCCTATCTGAATGGTGATGACGCGGCAATGAACGCGGATGAATTGGCCGGACTGGCCCTGTTCATGGACAAGGGCTGTGCATCCTGTCACAGCGGCGTCAACATTGGTGGCCACGGATACTACCCCTTCGGGTTGGTTGAAAAACCCGGTGCAGACGTTCTGCCGGTTGGTGACAAAGGCCGCTTTGCCGTAACCGAAACAGTCGACGACGAATATGTCTTTCGGGCTGCCCCATTGCGTAACGTGACCGTCACAGCCCCCTATTTCCATTCCGGCAAGGTTTGGGATTTGAAGGTCGCCGTCCAGATCATGGCTGAATCACAGTTGGGCGAAGAACTAAGCGACACCGAAACCAACCAGATCGTTGCCTTCCTTGGCGCACTGGAAGGGGCGGTTCCGCCCGTTGTACTTCCGACGCTTCCGGCGGAAACAGCCACCACTCCGCGCCCGACAGCCGAGGTGAAATAACAAGCGGGACACAAAACAACTTCGCCGGCGGGATTACCCCTGCCGGCGTTTTCTATTTTCGGACCGGTGATGACATCTGGTACATCCGGTACACCGCAATCGCGTTGTTCACAGCATCCCCCGCCCTGTTGATCCGCGAAGGACCGATTTCATTGCGCCCGACCTGATAGGTGATGGTCACCGGATCGGCACTGTTCACCGTTTCAAACACCACCCGTGATGCCACCCCGTGCGCCCGAAACGCCCGTTGCACGACATTGGCCAATTCCCGCTGATTAAAGGATTTCTGCCGTCCTGTGGTCCAGCGGATACGGGCCACAATTTCAACCGCCGTTGCCTGCCCCCTGTATATCGCTTCGTCGTTCACTGTGCGGGCCAGCGGACGCAATGTAGGGTTTTTGGTGATCATGTAGGCCACAACCGACGTGGTCGCGGGCAAAGCCACAACAAGGATAATCGCAATCAAAAGCGAGCTGTTTTTAATTTCCATAACAGTCCGACTTTAGGCGGCAAGGGTTGCTATTTGGTGAACGGGGTTTGAAAATCGGCGGCCATGCGCAATTCGCGCAAAGGGCGGACACGCCGGATCGATTCCTGATAAAGCGGGTGCGCCTTATAGGCCGCCAGCGCCGCCGCATCGGTAAATTCGCCGTAAACCACCACATCTACCGCATCCGACAAAACGTCCGATTGCAGGTTCGGTTCAATTTCCAACGTGGTGGCGTGGGGGATATCCCGCAGAATCCGCAGACCCGCCAGAATATCCCCGATGTCGTCTTTGTTCTTTGCGCTAAAGAACACGATGTGCCGTATCATTGAGGGCCTCAATGCTGTGTGGATTAACGAGAGGCGCGGTTACTCCCGCACCAGTTTCTCGTAATCCGCAGCGATGTCGCGCGCAAGGGCTCCAACCTCGAAATTATAGTCACCGATCTGCCCCACCGGCGTAACCTCGGCGGCGGTGCCGGTCAGCCAGCATTGCTGAAACCCTTCCAGTTCCTCGGGCATGATGTGGCGCTCGTGCACCTTGATGCCTTTTTCCTGCAACATGCCGATCACCGTTTGGCGGGTGATGCCGTTCAGGAAGCAGTCTGGTTTGGGCGTATGCACTTCGCCATCCTTGACGAAAAAGATATTCGCGCCTGTGGCTTCGGCCACATAGCCGCGATAGTCGAACATCATCGCATCCGAACAGCCCTTGGCCTCGGCTGTATGTTTGGACATGGTGCAGATCATATAGAGACCGGCCGCTTTTGCCTCGCAGGGGATGGTTTCGGGGCTGGGGCGTTTCCATTTGGAAATGTCCAGTTTTGCACCCTTGGTTTTGGCATCGCCGTAATAGGCGCCCCATTCCCACGCCGCAATCGCCAGATGGACAGGGTTGCGTGCAGAAGCGACACCCATATCTTCGCCCGCACCGCGCCATGCGATTGCCCGGACGTAAGCATCTTTCAGACGCGATGCCCGCAGAACCTGTTCTTTGACCTTTTCGATTTCGTCAACCGTCCAAGGAACCTGAAAGTCGATCAGGTTGGCGGATTTGTGCAACCGCTCGGAATGTTCGCGGCTTTTGAAAATCTTGCCATTGTAGGCACGCTCGCCCTCGAATACACTTGATGCATAGTGCATCGCATGAGTCAGAATATGGACCTTGGCATCGCGCCAGCGGGTCATGATCCCGTCCATCCAGATGGTTCCTTCGCGGTCATCATATGCGCCTGACATTGGGTCGTCCTTTCCGATCATCGCCGATCTTTGGTCAGTGGTTTTTCATATATTGCGCAAAATAGGTCCGATAGAGACATAATATTACGCAAAATCTGCCGATTGTTACGAATTGATTCTTGGAATGTCAACAACACTGACGTAAAATCAGGTAAACCGAAAGAAAATGTGATCAGGGGGTATTATGGCGCAAGAAGCAAGATCAGGCGGCGAGGCGCTGCTGTTCCTGACGGATGAGCAATTGCGCAAAGGGATCGAGGCGATGTTTTTTGCCTATCGCGGATTCACCGCCGATCCGGATCGAATTTTGAACAATTATTCCTACGGGCGCGCACATCACCGCGCCGTGCATTTCATCCACCGCAGCCCCGGCACCACGGTCAATAACCTGCTGGGTATTCTGGGGGTGACCAAACAATCGCTGAACCGCGTGTTGCGCACCCTGATCGAGGACGGTCTGGTTGAAAGCCGCGTTGGCACCCGCGACAAACGCGAACGCCACCTGTTCCTGACCGAAGCAGGCATCGCGCTGGAACGCGAGTTGTCTGACGCCCAACGCAAGCGAATGCGCGATGCTTACCGCGCGGTCGGGCCGGATGCTGTCGCCGGGTTTCGTAAAGTGCTAGAAGCAATGATGGAGCCGGAATACCGGCGTTACTTCAAATCCCTGAAAGATGGTGAGTCATGAGCGATCTACCCGAAGCCCACCTGCTGATCATTGACGATGACGAACGCATTCGCGGGTTGTTGCAGAAGTTCCTGATCCGTCACGGATTCTGGGTGACGGCCGCACGGGATGCAGAACATGCGCGCCGCATTCTGTCGGGGCTGGAATTCGACATGATCGTGATGGATGTGATGATGCCGGGCGAGGACGGCATCAGCCTGACCCGCAGCCTGCGCGAGAGCGGCGTCACCACCCCCATCCTGCTGTTGACCGCCAAAGGCGAAACCGAAGACCGGATTACCGGACTTGAGGCGGGTGCGGATGACTATCTGGCCAAACCGTTCGAGCCCAAGGAACTACTGCTGCGCCTGAACGCCATCCTGCGGCGAATGCCGGCAGATACATTGGCCGATCAGGGGCCGAAAGTGCTGCATCTGGGGCCGGTGCGCTATAATGTGGAGCGTGGCGAGATGTGGCGCGGCGAGGAACTGGTGCGCCTGACATCGACCGAAAGTGCCTTGATGAAAATCTTTGCCAGCTGCCCGAATGAACCCGTCAGCCGCGCCAAACTGGTCGAGGATCTGGGACGCGATACGGGTCAAGCACAGGAACGGGCGGTCGACGTGCAAATTACCCGCCTGCGCCGCAAGATCGAAACAGACCCCAAACAGCCCCGTTACCTGCAAACCGTGCGCGGGGCGGGGTATATGCTGGCACCGGAATAGCTGCCATAGTTCCGTTCATATTTGATACCAGCAACAATATAGGTTGGGGATTCGCCCCGATCATACAGCGTACCGTGTTCTTTATATCCGACGCCGGTCAGGTTGGGTGCAACAAAAAACCAATATTTTTTTGGCACTGAGGTATGGATTTTCAGCAGTTGCAAAAGCCGGAGGCAGGAGAAGGATCAAACATATTTGAGAAACCTTCGCCTATTGCGAAAGCGGCTCGCACTCTTCTGGAAACGATTGGACCCAGACATCAACAGGAACAACCATAACATCAACCTCGGAAACACCGATGTCCGTCACCCCGTTAGCCCTCTGGCCGGATTCAATGCGTCCGGACAGCAAATCCCCTTTGCAGATATAAATCGTTTCCGTACCGATATCGAACCAGTCATAGGAAAATCTGGCCAATACGAACACGCCATTGTGCTGTGCAATCGTCAGACTCTGCGTCCAGGATTTCCGCGGGTTTAGCCGGTCGATCGAAAACACCTCCAAAGCGGCGTTTTTATCAACAAACAGCTGTGGCTTTTCACCTTCACCACCAACCCAGACCAAAGATTTCGCAATCACATCCTGCTTTAACGAACCATCGGGCTGGCCCAATAAAATCGTAAGGTCGGCGGCTCCGCCTTCCGGTGTTTCTGTCAATCTAGCCTGATCCGGCAAGCCATCGCCATTCAGGTCAGCATCCAGAGACACAGCAAAATCTTGAGCCAGTGATGCGGTGGGCATAAGGAACAAGAACAGAATTATAAAACGCATTTAGGAAATCCAGTTTGGTAAGGTTTTCAGGTACGCCTATATTCCCCCTACTTCGGATAATGGCCACCAATTTGTTCACCTGCCTGACAGCGCGGCATACTTTATCTACTATTTCAAATAAAAATGCCGCCCCGAGGACAGGGGGCGGCATTTGATAGATCGAATAGCGATACAGCTACGCAGCCATATCGATACCTGTAATTTCGGCCTTGGCCACCAGTTCCTGAACAAACGCGTTCGCGGCACTGGCCCACGCGGCCTTCTCCAGCATTTCGCCAATCTGCTCGCTGACCTGATCAAAGGGCAGCACATCGCCCACAGCTTTGGCGTCCAGCCGCAGGATGTGGATGCCGTAACGGGATTTGACAGGCTCGGGGTTGATCACGCCCGTGTCCATCGCATCCATCGCGGCCTCGAACTCCGGCACGGTGTCGCCGGTGACGATCTGACCCAATTGGCCGCCTGACTCGCGGGACGGGCAATCGCTCAGCTCTTTGGCCAATGACGCGAAATCCTTGGGGTTGGAATGCAACGTGGCAAGGGCCGCTTGGGCCTTTTGCTGCGCTTCGTCCCATGCCTCGGTATCGGTCGGATCAGCGGCAAACAGGATGTGCGAAGGTTCGTACAAGGTGGGCGCGCGGAACATATCGGGCTGCGCGTCGTAAACCTTGCGCATGTCCTCGTCGCTTGGCACCTTTGGGGTCACCGCCAGATCCAGCAATTCGCGGATCAGCGATTCATCTTCGGTTTCAAACTTGCCGGGGTCCAGTTCCTTGGGCTGTGGTTGCAGATCGCGCTTGCGCGCCTCTTGCAACAGCAACTCGCGGATCACCAGCGCCCGGGCACCGTCGCGCCAAGCCCAGCCGGGCTTGTCCTTGGGGGCATTGTGGTTCTGTGCCTCTGCCGCGATATCCGCGGCAGAGATTTCTTGTCCGTTCACGAAAACATCCGGGAACAGGGGTTTGCTCTGGGCACTCATCTTATTACCCCTGACGACGGCGCGAACGCACGATCTGGTACCCTTTGCGCAGCGGTGTCACATAGCGCACGGGAACCGAGAGCATGTGAACCAGCCGTGTGAAAGGGAACAGCAGGAAGATGGTCAGACCAAGGAAGATGTGCAGCTTGAAGATAATCGAGGCGTCCTCGATATAGCTGGCAGCGGCACCATCAAAGTAGAAGATCCCTTGTGCCCAAGACATCAGCAGGGTCATTTCGTGCCCATCCAGATGCTGAAGCGAGATAGTGATCGTGGCAAGCCCCAGCAGCAGTTGCACCAGCAACAGCGCCAGAATACCAGTATCGGCAAAGCTGGAGTTCTTGGCGATCCGAGGATCCCCCAGACGGCGCATCAACAGCATGATACCGCCTGCCAGTGCCATGATACCGGCAACACCACCGGCCACAACGGCCAGAATTTGCTTGGCCCCGTGGCTGATGCCAAGGGCATCAAATATCCAGATAGGCGTCAACAGCCCAACCAGATGGCCGCCAAAGATGATCAACACACCCACATGGAACAGCACCGACCCGATGATCAGCTGTTTGCGGCGCAAAAGCTGGCTCGAGGAGGATTTCCATGTGAAAGGGTCACGTTCATATCGCGCGATCGAGCCAATAAACAGCACCGTTAACGCGATGTAGGGGTAAGTTCCGAACAGAAAATCATGCATTATTCTGTCTCCTTATTCTGCCGCTGAGGGCGCTGTTTCAGGGGGGGCGTTGCGGGGCGTGTCCATTTGGGCCAGCATATCGCGAACCTGCGGACAACCGGCGTTCGGGTCGGGCGCGAATGTGACTTCGCTTTCTTCCCAGACCTCGTCCAAGGCTTCCAGATCGTTTGGATCGTCTTCCTTTATTGCCAACAGTTCGGCAACAACTGCCTGATCGGCAACTTTGCCGGAAATGTGCAGGAGGGCGGCAAAGGCCGGCGCATAAATGCTTTCGCGTCGTGTGAGACGTGTGCGAAGCACTTCCAGTATATGCGCGGCATCGGCCAGCACCTCCTGCGCCTCGTCAATGGGACGCATTGCGAGGAATTCCAGCAGTACAGGAATATGATCGGGCAATTCGGTTGACGCAGGCTCGAACCCGGCCGCCCGATAGTTTTCAACCAGATCGACCATCGCCGGCCCCCTGTCACGGCTGTCGCCGTGGACATGCTCGAACAAGTTCAAGCTGAGGCTGCGCGAGCGGTCAAACAGCCCGACATATGTTTCCTGCAGATCATAGATATCGCTGGTGGCGATTTCGTTAATCAGCAAAGACAGTTCATTGATCAGATCGGCGGGAAGCAGGTCACCCTGCCCCAACGCCTCGATCAATTCGGCCTTGGCGGCCTGTAGCTCTTCTGTCGGATAGCTCAGAAGCGCTGATATCACTTTCAGAGGCATGTGCATTTAAAATACCTCCCGTGCGGCGGCGGGCATCGGCGGAATGTTAAAGCCTTTGTCCTTTTTCTTGCCGCCGAACATGCTGCCTTGGGAAATACCGGTGGAACAACCGTTGCCATCGGTAAAGCCACAGCCAGTGCGGATATCCATGCCGTCCTCAACCTTTTCGCGGTGCGTTGTCGGCACCACAAAGCGGTCTTCATAGTTGGCGATGGCCATGATGTGATACATGTCTTCGATCAGTTCGGCCGTCAGACCAACGCGTTCGGCGATACCTTCGTCAATCACACCGTCGATGGTTTTGCTGCGCATATAGGCGCGCATTGCCAGCATCCGTTCCAGCGCCGTGACCACGGGGGCCTCGTCACCGGCGGTCAGCATGTTGGCCAGATAGCGCACAGGGATGCGCAGGGATTTTACATCCGGCATATCGCGGTCCAACCCGATTGCGCCGGCTTCGGCGGCATTCTGGATGGGCGACAGTGGCGGGATGTACCAAACCATCGGCAAGGTGCGGTATTCGGGGTGCAGCGGGAAGGCAATCTTCCAGTCCATCGCCATCTTGTAGACGGGCGATTTCTTGGCGGCTTTGATCCAGTCTGCGGGAACACCGTCGGCAATGGCCTGCGCTTCGACAGCGGGGTCATTGGGATCAAGGAACATATCCAGTTGTGACTGGTACAGATCCTTTTCGCTTGGCGTGTTTGCCATTTCCTCGATCCGGTCGGCGTCATACAGGATCACACCCAGATAACGGATGCGGCCCACGCAGGTTTCCGAACAAACGGTCGGCATACCGGATTCGATCCGTGGATAGCAGAAGGTACACTTCTCGGACTTGCCGCTTTCCCAGTTGTAGTAGACCTTTTTGTAAGGACAACCGGACACACACATCCGCCAACCGCGACACTTTTCCTGATCGATCAGAACGATGCCGTCTTCTTCACGCTTATAGATCGCGCCCGAAGGGCAGGATGCAGCACAAGCAGGGTTCAGACAGTGTTCGCAAAGACGCGGCAAATACATCATGAATGTATTTTCGTATTCGCCATAGATTTCCTTTTGAACACCTTCAAAGTTGTAGTCCTTGGACCGTTTGGAGAATTCACCACCCAGGATTTCTTCCCAGTTGGGGCCGCCGACAATCTTTTCCATCCGCTCGCCTGTGATCACCGAACGCGGACGCGCGGTGGGGAAGGCGGGCATGTCAGGGGCCGATTTCAGGTGGTCATAGTCAAAGGTGAACGGTTCGTAATAGTCGTCAATCTCGGGCAAATCAGGGTTGCCAAAGATTTTCGCCAAGATGCGCCATTTGCTACCCTGTTTGGGATGCAGTTTGCCACGTTTGGAGCGTTCCCAGCCACCATTCCATTTGGCCTGATTTTCCCAGTCCTTGGGATAACCGATGCCGGGTTTGGTTTCGACGTTGTTGAACCAGGCGTATTCAACACCTTCACGACTGGTCCAGACATTTTTACAAGTGACCGAACAGGTGTGACACCCGATACATTTATCAAGGTTCAGCACCATGCCTATTTGTGCGCGGATTTTCATTCTGCTGCCTCCGTAGGTGTGACAGGGGTGTCAAGCCAGTCGATTTTCTTCATTTTGCGAACGATCACAAATTCGTCGCGGTTCGAGCCAACCGTACCATAGTAGTTGAAGCCATAGGATTGCTGGGCATAGCCGCCAATCATATGCGTCGGTTTCACCGTGGTCCGTGTGACCGAGTTGTGAATACCGCCACGGATACCCGTGGTTTCAGCACCGGGTGTATTCACGATCTTTTCTTGGGCGTGATACATATAGATGGTGCCTTGCTTCATCCGCTGGGACACAACAACACGGGCCGTAAGTGCGCCGTTGGCGTTGTATGCCTCGACCCAGTCGTTATCGACCAGACCGGCGGTTTTGGCATCGATTTCCGAAACCCAGACCACAGGGCCGCCGCGGTTCAGCGTCAGCATGTGCAGGTTATCCGAATAGGTCGAGTGGATACCCCATTTCTGGTGCGGCGTGATAAAGTTCAGCACCACATGCGGTTGGCCTTCGTCCTGATGGATATCAGAGTTGATCGTTTTCAGATCGACAGGAGGACGGTAGCTACAGAAGCCTTCACCAAATGCCAGCATCCATTCGTGATCCTGATAAAGCTGCTGACGACCTGTCAGCGTGCGCCACGGGATCAGCTCGTGAACATTGGTGTAACCGGCGTTATAGGACACATGTTCGCTTTCGATCCCCGACCATGTTGGCGACGAGATAATCTTGCGAGGTTGCGCCGCGATATCGCGGAAGCGGATTTTTTCATCCTCTTTGGGCAGGGCCAGATGCGCATGTTCGCGACCTGTTGCTTTTTCAAGCGCGTTCCATGCTTTCACGGCTACTTCGCCGTTGGTTTCCGGCGCCAGCATCAGGATCATTTCGCAGGCATCAATCGCGGTATCCAGTTTCGGCATGCCTTTGGACACACCCTCTTCCAGAACCACACCGTTCAGGTCACGCAGGTGCTGAATTTCCACCTTGGTATCCCAACCGATGCCTTTGCCGCCATTGCCCAGTTTGTCCATCAATGGACCAATCGAGGTATATTTGGCGTGGATTTGCGAGAAGTCCCGCTCGATCTCGATATAGTTCGGCGCGGTCTTGCCCGGGATCAGGTCGCATTCGCCCTTCTTCCAGTCTTTCACGCGGTCCTGCGCCACTTCCATCGGGCTGTCGTGCTGCAACGGCAGTTGCACAACATCAGTTTCGACGCCCAGAATTTCCGGGGCAATGTCACTGACGGCTTTTGCAATGCCTTTGAAAATTTCCCAGTCCGTGCGGCTTTCATACGCCGGATCAACCGCCGCCTGAAGCGGGTGGATGAACGGGTGCATGTCGGATGTGTTCATGTCGTCTTTTTCATACCAAGACGCCGTTGGCAGAACGATATCCGAATAAACAGCCGTGGTGGACATGCGGAAGTCGATGGTCACCAGCAGGTCAAGTTTACCTTCGGGTGCCTCCTCGTGCCACTTGACCTCTTTGGGCATCCGGCCACCTTCTTCACCCAGATCCTTGCCCATGACGCCGTGATCGGTGCCTAGCAGGTGCTTGATGAAATATTCGTGGCCCTTACCGGACGCGCCCAGCAGGTTGGAGCGCCACACAAACAGGTTGCGCATCCAGTTTTCCGGTGCATCCGGATCCTCGCAGGACATTTCCAGTTTGCCGGCCTTCAGCTGTTCGGCCACATATTCGGCAACGGGTTGTCCAGCCTTCTTGGCGGCTTTGCCCACTTCCAGCGGGTTGGTTTTCAGCTGAGGTGCCGATGGCAACCAGCCCATGCGTTCAGCGCGGACGTTATAGTCGATCAGGCTGGCATCCCAATCGCCCTTGGGCGCTGTGGGTGACAGGATTTCCTTCACGTCGATTTGCTCGTAACGCCACTGGTTAGTGTGCGCATACCATGCGGAGGTCGAGTTCATGTGACGTGGTGGACGGTTCCAGTCCAGCGCGAAACACAGCGGGGTCCAGCCGGTTTGCGGGCGCAGTTTTTCCTGACCCACATAGTGAGCCCAACCGCCGCCCGATTGACCGACGCAACCACACATCACCAACATGTTGATGATGCCGCGATAGTTCATATCCATATGGTACCAGTGGTTCAGACCGGCCCCCAGAATAACCATCGATTTGCCTTCGGTCTTCTCGGCGTTCAGCGCGAATTCACGGGCAACGACCTCGATCTTTTCGGCAGGAACGCCGGTGATCTTTTCGGCCCATGCGGGGGTGTAGGGGATGTCTTTGGAATAGTCATCCGTGGCCCATTCACCACCCAACCCGCGATCCAGACCATAGCTGGCGCAGAACAGGTCAAACATGGTGGCAACGACGATTTCTTTCTTGCCCGACTTGATGCGCTTGACCGGAATATTGTGGGTCAGAACATCGGGGTGTTCGCATTTGACGAAATTCTCGGTCGCCTGACCACCAAAGTAGGGGAAGTTCACTTCGGCAACTTCGTCGTGATCTTCTTCCTGAATGAAGGACAGCTTCAGTTCTGTGTCCTTGCTTTTGGCGCGCTCTTCCAGGTTCCATTCGCCATCTTCACCCCAGCGGAAACCGATGGTGCCGTTGGGCACAACCAGCGAATTGGACTTGCCGTCCCACGCCATGGTTTTCCATTCGGGGTTATTCTTCTGGCCCATTTTGCCTTGCAGATCATCCGCCCGCAGGAACCGGCCCGGAACATATTGGCCGTCCTTTTCTTCCAGACACACCAGCATCGGGAAATCCGAATATTTGCGGGTGTAGTCCTCGAAATATGGGGCCTGACGGTCCAGATGGAATTCACGCAGGATAACGTGGCCCATCGCCATTGCCAGCGCACTGTCGGTGCCGGCCTTGGGGTTCAGCCAGATATCACCGAATTTTGCGGCCTCGGAATAGTCGGGGCTGATCACGGCGGATTTGGTGCCTTTATAGCGGACCTCGGTATAGAAGTGCGCATCGGGCGTGCGGGTTTGCGGCACGTTACTGCCCCAGATCAGCAGATAACCGGCATTATACCAGTCAGCCGATTCCGGCACGTCGGTCTGTTCGCCCCATGTCATCGGCGATGCTGGCGGAAGGTCGCAGTACCAGTCATAGAACGACATCACAGTGCCGCCCAGCAGGCTTAGGTAACGGGCGCCAGCGGCGTAAGATACCATCGACATCGCAGGGATCGGAGAGAAACCGAATACGCGGTCAGGGCCGTATGTTTTGGCGGTGTAGGCGTTGGCTGCACCGATGATCTCGTTGGCCTCTTCCCATGTGGCGCGAACAAAGCCGCCTTTACCACGGGTTTTGACGTATGCGGCACGCAGGATCGGATCATCCTGAAGGGCCTTCCACGCAGCAGTTGCATTCATTGTGGCGCGCAGTTTGCGGTAGGCACGCAGCATTTTGCCACGGATCAGCGGGGTTTTCACGCGGTTGGCGGAATACAGATACCAGCTGTAAGAGGCGCCACGCTGGCAACCACGCGGTTCGTGGTTGGGCATATCGGGGCGGGTGCGCGGGTAATCGGTTTGCTGGGTTTCCCAGGTCACGATACCGGATTTAACGTAGATTTTCCACGAACACGAACCGGTGCAGTTCACACCGTGGGTCGAACGAACGATTTTGTCGTGACGCCAGCGGTCGCGGTAAACATCTTCCCAGTCGCGGTTCTCGACGGTGGTTTCACCATGTCCGTTGGAAAACGTGTCCAGTCGCTTGGACTGGAAGAAATTCAGGCGGTCGAGCAGATGGCTCATTTGTTTCTCTCCTGTTCTAGGGGATGCCGCCCCGACGTGGTGCCGGGGCGGACAGGGATATGTTTTACGGGTTCTTCACGTATGCGCCGGGGCGCAGGTAGAACCACCAGTTGATGACGATGCAGACGCCATAGAAGATAGCAAAGCCGTAAAGGGCGTATTCAGGTGTGGTTGCCTTGATCTGCTCCCCGAACACTTTGGGGATGATAAAGGCACCATAGGCTGCCACAGCCGAAGTCCAACCCAGCACGGGGCCGGCTTGTTCCTTGTTAAACACAACCGCGATGGTACGGAAGGTCGAACCGTTGCCGATACCGGTCATCGCAAACAGGATCAGGAACAATACCATGAACGGCAAGAAGTACTGTTCAGGCGTTGCTGAAGCATAAGCCAGCTTTAGGAAGTAAGCCACGCCAAGGGCCGAAGCCACCATAACAACCGAAATGATTTGCGTCACTTTTGCGCCACCCATTTTATCGGCGATCATACCGCCCACAGGGCGGATCAGCGCACCGATGAACGGGCCCATCCAAGCATACATCAGGGCCGAGGGACCGTTTGGATTTGCCATACTGTGATCAATAACTCCATCAGCGCCCATCACGTGGGTAAAGCCGAACACAACCTTGATCGCCAGCGCGAATGTGGCCGCGTAACCGATGAACGACCCAAAGGTCATGGTATAGATTACGGTCATTGCCCAAGTGTGCTTGTTGCCAAAAATTTTATACTGGCGTGTCAGATTTTGACCAACCGCACCGGGGATCATTTTCAACAGGAAAACAGTCATCGCGATAACGATAGGCAAGACGATCCACTTGGAAAGGCCAATACCGGATGTCGGCAGGCCACCGGGAACGGTGGGCAGCATCAGCCACAGACCGAATGCAGCGGTGAGGAAACCGATCAACAACATACCGGTGATTGTGCCAAAAGCGCCAATCGGGTTCGGAATGTCAGGGGAAACGTGTTCGTCGCGGATGTTGTTCATTCCGACCCAACCGGCAATCGCCAGCGGAACCAGTGCAATCAACCAAACAAACCCGGCATTATGAATGTATGTTTCCGTACCAGCCGGAATTTTACCAATCAATGTGCCCGATGTGTTCACCAATGTGCGGCTAGCACCACCAAACAGGCCAAATGTCATCACCAGCGGGATCACAATTTGCATTGTGGTCACACCAAAGTTGCCCAGACCGGCGTTCATACCCAGCGCATAACCCTGCACCTTTTTCGGATAGAAAAAGCTGATGTTGGACATCGAGCTGGCAAAGTTACCGCCACCGATACCCGACAAGAAGGCTAACACCTGAAACTGCCAAAGCGGCGTATCTGGATTGCTAAGGGCGTAACCTGCGCCAATTGCGGGGATCATCAACAGGGCGGTGGTGAAAAAGATCGTATTTCGCCCGCCCGCGATGCGGATAAAGAATGTTGACGGGATACGCAGGGTCGCACCGGTCAGACCGGCAATCGCGCCCAGTGTAAACAACTGCGACTTTTCAAATGGAAAACCAAGGTTGATCATTTGAACCGTGATGATGCCCCAATACAGCCAGACAGCAAAGCCGACCAATAGGCTGGGGATCGAAATCCACAGGTTCCGTGTTGCGATGGACTTGCCGGTCGAGGCCCAATAGCCCTCGTCCTCAATGTCCCAGTTTCTGATATCTTGTCCCAAGGTATCTCTCCCTTTGGTGGTGGTTTTTATGGCGGGCCGCTTTTGCAGCCCGCCTGTTTATTCGAATTAGTGCGGAACGTCTGACAGGTGGGTGTTCTTTGTCAGTTCCGGGTGTGCCTTGCGATCCATCGAGCGAATGGCCAAGTGCATCCAGATCATGCTGACCGCCACGATGATGAACATCAGCATGAACACGACCGACCAAACCTGAAACACATCCAGCAGAACACCAAAGGCAATCGGCAGAACAAAGCCGCCCAGACCACCGATCATGCCGACCAGACCGCCCACAGCGCCCACATTATGCGGGAAGTAGACAGGAATGTGTTTATAAACCGCCGCTTTGCCAAGGCTCATTACAAAGCCAAGGATCACGGTCAGGAACACAAACACATATAGCGGAATGCCAAAGCTGAATTTGATCAGGTTTTCGCTGCCATCTGCATGGGGAATACCCTCAACCACATAGGAGGTTTCAGGATAACTCATGATAAACAGCACAATCAGCGACACGCCGAAGGTCAGATACATCACGTGACGTGCACCCCATACATCGGACATCCAGCCACCCAGGGCACGAAAGATCGAACCGGGTAGCGAATACATACCGGCGAACACACCCGCCGAGGTCAGCGCAACACCGTAAGCCCCGACATAATAACGCGGCAGAAATGACGCGAATGCCACGAAAGCGCCGAATACGAAGAAGTAATAGGTGGCAAAGCGCCAGACCCGAATGTCTTTTAGTGGCTCAAGCTGCTTCAGGGCGGACACGGGCTTTGCGCCGGTTTCCTTCTGGATTTTACGAACCGGATCTTCTTTGGCGAAGATGTAGAAAACAACGGCCATGATCACCAGCACGACGGCATAGATACGCGCAGTATCTTCCCAGCCATATGCAACCACAAGGAAAGGCGCCGCAAAGTTGGTGACAGCCGCCCCGACGTTACCGGCCCCGAAGATGCCCAGCGCTGTGCCTTGCTTTTCGGCTTCGAACCAGCGGGACACATAGGCGATCCCGATGATGAACGAACCACCGGCCAGACCCAGCCCAAGGGCAGCCATCAGGAACACAGCGTATGTATGAACCGATGCCAGCAGCCAGACCGAAACCGCTGTGATCAGCATTTGCAGCGGCAGCATAATGCGGCCACCGAACTGGTCGGTCCATATTCCCAGAAAAATCCGGCTAAGCGAGCCTGTCAAAACAGGTGTCGCGACCAAAAGGCCGAATTGGGTTTCTGACAGCCCCAGCTCTTGTTTAATTTTTACGCCGATAATCGAGAAAATCGTCCAAACGGCAAAACAAACAGTAAAAGCCAAAGTGCTCAGCCCCAAAGCCCGGTACTGTTCTCCTTTGGTCACTCCATCAAGTTCATGCATCACGTGCCCTCCACGTTATTTTTGCGCAGCTACGCGCTATGCGCGCTAGGGTAACAGGACATTGTTTCCAATATCAACAACTTGATCCACATCAAGTTGCCACAAAAATGCCTTTAAAATAAATAGGTTAGCGACAAATGTCATGCCACGGCCAGTTAAATATTGTTTCCATTGAATACATGCTTCCATTGCTGTCTTGACAATTGGCATGGTTTCGCTTGATATATGTCAAACGCCAACCAGCGAGTCCCCCAATGCGTGACAGTGATATTCCCGCGATTCGATCCCTAGAGCTTTTCCACAAAATGTCGGACGAAAGCTTTGCCGAACTGGTGCGCGGGGCCTATGTTCAGAACTTTCCACCCAATATGGAACTGATCGTCGAAGGCGACCCTTGCGATTTTTTGCATATTGTTATCGATGGCTCGGTCGAGCTGTTTGCCAACTGGAACGAACGCGAAACCGCAATGACAATTCTGCGCGAAGGGGCAACATTTATTCTGGCTGCTGCCATTCGCGATGCGCCAAACCTGATGTCGGCCCGCACGTTGGAGCGGTCCCGCATTATTATGGTTCCGGCCGAGGACGTGCGCGTCGTATTCCAGCAGGATCATGATTTCGCCCGTGCGATTGTGCAAGAGCTGGCCTATTGCTATCGTGGTGTGATCAAGGGAGTAAAGGGGCTAAAGCTGCGCACCTCGATTGAGCGGCTGGCAAATTACATTTTAAAGCTGCAAAAAAAGATGGGTGGCGGCGACACATTTGAACTGCCTATAGAAAAGCGCCGGCTGGCGTCCATTCTGGGAATGACACCGGAAAACTTGTCGCGCGCCATCAAAGCGTTGCGCCCTTACGGATTGATTATTGACGGGCAATCCATCGAGATTACCAAACTGGATGATTTGAAAGGGCTGGCCAAGCCCACACCGCTGATTGACGATCCCAGAAGCTAGGCTCACCCCGAAATCTTTGAAAGATTTCGGATCGTTTTCTTTCAAAGAAAACGTGCGCGCGCCCTCTGGCTTTCAATAACTTGTTTGAACCCCGGTATTGTCGTAGCGTCACCCCATGACCACAGCTTTTTTGACCCACGCCGATTGCCTGTCACATATAACCCCGCCCGGCCATCCCGAACAGGTAGCGCGGCTGGAACACGTGCAGGCCGCGCTAAACGCCCCGAAATTCGCAGATTTGCTGCGCGAGGATGCCCCTTTGGGTAATGACAGTGATATCCTGCTGGCCCACCCTGCAGCACATATCAAACGGGTGCGCGATGCCGCCCCGACCAAAGGCACCGTATCACTGGACCCCGACACACATATGTCCCCCGGTTCCCTGACGGCTGCATTGCGGGCGGTGGGGGCAAACATCCGTGCAGTGGATATGGTGATGGGCGGCGAAGCTGATAACGCCTTTTGCGGTATCCGCCCACCCGGCCACCATGCCGAACAGGAAAAACCGATGGGGTTTTGCCTGTTTGGCAATATCGCCATCGCCGCCAAACACGCGCTGGAAAACTGCGGCGCCAGACGGGTCGCGATTGTGGATTTCGACGTGCACCACGGCAACGGCACCCAGGCCCTGCTGTGGGATGAATCCCGCGCCCTGTTTTGCTCTAGCCACCAGATGCCGCTTTACCCCGGCACCGGTGCCGCCACCGAAACCGGCGCCTTTGACAATGTGCTGAACTACCCCCTGCCCGAGGGTTGCACCACCGCCACCCTGCAAGCCGCCTATGACGGCGAAATCTTTCCAGCAATCGAGGCGTTCAACCCCGATCTGATCCTGATTTCCGCCGGATTTGACGCCCACCGCGACGATCCACTGGCCGGTCTGATGTGGGAGGTCGAGGATTTCATCTGGCTGACCAACCGCATTTGCGATGTGGCGGACAAAGTGTGCGAGGGGCGCATTGTCTCGACATTGGAAGGCGGATATGATCTGGACGCATTGGCGGCCTCGGTCGCCGCACATGTTTTGGTTTTGATGGAGCGCGGCGGATGAGCGACAAACCGGTAGACAAAATGAGCTTTGAAGAGGCGATGGCAGCACTTGAGGCCGTCGTGGGCCAGCTTGAGCGCGGGGACGTGCCGCTTGAGGAATCGATCAAGCTGTACGAGCGCGGGGCGGAACTGAAGAAACGCTGCGAAGCCAAGCTGAAGGAAGCCGAAGAAAAGGTTGCCGCGATCACGCTGGGCGAAGACGGGCAGCCAACGGGGACAAAGCCGGTCGAAGGGCTGTAAATGTTTGCCAAATCATTAAACGACGCGGCAGGGCAAATCGGCACCTGCCTGCAACAGCTTATGGAACCACTGGGCGATCTGCCCGTGGTTCAGGCGATGCGCTATGCCACTTCCGGCGGCAAACGGCTGCGGGGGTTTTTGGTGCTGGAAACGGCGCGGCTACACGGGGTGGACGTGACCCGCGCGCTGTATCCGGCGGCGGCGGTGGAAATGCTGCATGCCTATTCGCTGGTGCATGACGATCTGCCCTGCATGGATGACGATGATCTACGCCGTGGCCAGCCCACGGTGCATGTGAAATGGGATCAGGCCACAGCGGTTCTGGCGGGGGACGCGCTGCAAACGCTGGCGTTTGAAACCCTGACCCGCGTCGAAGTCTCGGACAATCCGGCGGTGCGGTTGGAACTGGTGGCGTCTTTGGCGCGAGCCTCGGGCGCGCAGGGGATGGTGCTGGGACAGGCGCTGGACATTGCCGCCGAAACCGCGCCCCAACCGCTAACGCTAGAGGAAATCACCCACCTGCAAGACGGCAAAACCGGCGCCCTGATCCGCTGGTCCGCCGAGGCGGGCGCGGTGATGGCAAACGCCGATGTCACCCCGATGCGCGACTATGCAACCGCGCTGGGGCTGGCGTTCCAGATTGCCGATGACATTCTGGATGTCGAGGGTGACGCGGCCAAGGCCGGCAAACGGTTGGGCAAGGATGCGGATGCGGGCAAGGCCACCTTTGTTTCCCTGCTGGGGCTGGACGGGGCCAAGGCGCGCGCGGCAGAACTGGTCGATCAGGCGCAGGCGGCCCTTGCACCTTTTGGCCCAAAGGCAGATACTCTACGTCAGGCCGCGCAGTTTGTCATTGCGCGGGATAAGTGAGTTATATCCGATGAGCGAGCGCCCCGACACCCCGATCCTTGACCGTGTTACGGTTCCCGCAGACCTGAAAACCCTGTCTGACCGCGAACTGGCACAACTGGCTGACGAATTACGCAGCGAAGTGATTTCGGCTGTGTCCGTCACCGGTGGCCATCTGGGCGCGGGGCTGGGCGTGGTGGAGTTGACCGTGGCACTGCACGCGGTGTTCGATACCCCGCGTGACAGGCTGATCTGGGACGTGGGCCACCAGTGTTATCCGCACAAGGTGCTGACTGGGCGGCGTGACCGCATCCGCACCCTGCGACAGGAAAAAGGGTTGTCCGGTTTCACCAAACGCACGGAATCCCCTTATGATCCGTTTGGCGCGGGCCACAGTTCGACCTCGATTTCCGCTGCCCTTGGCTTTGCCGTGGCGCGGGATCTGGGTGGTGCGCCGGAACACGGCATAGGTGATGCGATTGCGGTGATTGGCGATGGTTCCATGTCTGCCGGTATGGCCTATGAGGCGATGAACAACGCGGGCCATCTGAAGAAACGCATGTTCGTCATCCTGAACGACAACGAAATGTCGATTGCCCCGCCGGTTGGCGCGATGTCGGCCTACCTTTCGCGCCTTTATGCAGGCGAGCCTTTTCAGGAATTGAAATCCGCCGCCAAGGGCGCCGTCAGCCTGTTGCCCCCGCCGTTTAAGGAAGGGGCCAAGCGCGCCAAGGAAATGCTGAAATCCATGACCGTCGGCGGCACCTTGTTCGAGGAGCTGGGCTTTTCCTATGTCGGCCCGATTGACGGGCATGATCTGGACCAGTTGCTGCCGCTGCTGCGCACCGTCAAGGATCGCGCCACGGGACCGATGCTGATCCATGTGCTGACCAAAAAGGGCAAGGGATACGCCCCCGCCGAAGCCGCGCGTGACAAGGGCCATGCAACCGCCCAGTTCAACGTGGTCACCGGCGAGCAGAAAAAGGCCCCCAGCAACGCCCCCAGCTATACCCGCGTGTTTGCCGATGCTTTGTTGCAGCAGGCCGCCGAGGACGACAAGATTTGCGCAGTGACCGCCGCGATGCCTGATGGCACGGGGTTGAACCTGTTTGCCGAACGCTATCCCAGCCGTTGCTTTGATGTGGGGATTGCCGAACAACACGGGGTGACCTTTTCGGCGGCCCTTGCGGCTGGCGGGATGAAACCGTTTTGCACGATGTATTCGACCTTCCTGCAACGGGGCTATGATCAGGTGGTGCATGACGTGGCGGTGCAACGCCTGCCTGTGCGCTTTGCCATCGACCGCGCCGGACTGGTGGGCGCGGATGGCCCGACCCACGCGGGCGTTTACGACATTGCCTTTCTGGCCAACCTGCCCGGTTTCGTCGTAATGGCCGCCGCGGACGAGGCCGAACTGGTGCATATGGTCGCCACCGCCGCAGCGATTGATGACGGCCCCAGCGCATTCCGCTTTCCGCGTGGCGAAGGGGTGGGGGTAGAACTGCCCGAACGCGGTGTGCCGCTGGAAATCGGCAAGGGGCGGATTATTGCTGAGGGGGCGCGGGTCGCGATCCTGTCGTTTGGCACACGCCTGTCCGAAGTGCAAAAGGCCGCTGAATCGCTGGCCGCCAAGGGGATCACCCCGACCATTGCCGACGCCCGTTTTGCCAAACCGCTGGACCGTGAAATGATCCTGCAACTGGCCGCCGATCACGAAGCGCTGATCACCATTGAGGAAGGCGCCGTTGGCGGATTTGGTAGCCATGTAGCGCAATTGCTGGCCGATGAAGGTGTGTTTGACACGGGTTTGAAATTCCGCAGCATGGTGTTCCCCGATACATTCATCGACCACGCCAGCCCCGCCGCGATGTATGCCGCCGCCGCGATGAACGCGCCGGATATTGAGGCCAAAGTTCTGGACGTTCTGGGCATTGCTGATCTGTCCAGCCGCCGCGCTTAATTCGGGCAGTGCCTCTGCCCTGTGACGACCTGTAATAAGGAGCACCATCATGACCACAGGTTTTTTCTGGGACGAAAAATGTTTCTGGCACACAGGCGGGAATTACGCCGCGCGGTTTCCCACTGGCGGGCTGGTGCAGCCGATGGTGGCTGGTGGCCTGCCCGAAACCCCCGAAAGCAAACGGCGGCTGAAAAACCTGCTGGATGTGACGGGGATTATTCACGAGTTGGACGCCCGATCCGCCCCTGCCGCCACAGACGAAGATCTGGCGCGGGTGCATCCGCAAAGCTATCTGGATAAATTCAGGGAAATGTCACAAAACGGCGGCGGCGAAATCGGCCTGCGCGCGCCCTTTGCGCAGGATGGGTATGACATTGCAGCGCTGTCGGCGGGGCTGGCCACGGGGGCTTTGCAGGCGGTTCTGAAAGGGGAAATGCAGAACGCCTATTCCCTGTCGCGCCCACCCGGGCATCACTGCCTGCCGGATTTTCCCAACGGGTTCTGCCTGCTGGCCAATATCGCCATCGCCATTGAGGCCGCTTTGGCCGACGGTTTGTGCAAACGGGTCGCGGTGGTGGATTGGGACGTGCATCATGGCAACGGAACCGAGGCGATATTCTATGACCGTGCCGATGTGCTGACCATCAGTGTGCATCAGGACCGCAACTATCCGCTGGATACCGGTGCTGCCACGGATCGCGGTGAAGGCGCAGGGGATGGGTTCAACATGAACATCCCCCTGCCTGCCGGTGCGGGCCATGCGACCTATCTGGAAGCGGTGGAGCGGCTGGTCACCCCTGCCCTGCGCGCGTTCGATCCCGATGTGATCATCGTTGCCTGCGGCTATGATCCGGCGATTGATGATCCGTTGGGCCGGATGCTGTGCACCGCTGACACCTTCCGCCAGATGACCGCGCAGGTGATGGCAGCGGCGGATGAATTGTGCGACGGGAAACTGGTTGTGGTGCACGAGGGTGGCTATTCGGAATCCTATGTGCCGTTCTGTGGTCATGCGGTGCTGGAACAGATGTCAGGCAGCAATATCACCGCCCCTGATCCACTGGCCGAAGCCTATGTGATCCGCCAGCCAAACGCCGAGATGCAGGCGGTGTTTTCCAAAGTGATCGGCGATCTGGAAGGGCTGTTTTTTTGAACGCCAAGGTGATCCTGTTCAACAAGCCGTTCAATGTGTTGTCGCAGTTTACGGACGCGGGATCAGCAGGCAGCACGCGCAAAACCCTGTCGGAGTTTATCGACGTCAAAGGCGTCTATGCCGCTGGCCGTCTGGACAAGGACAGCGAAGGGTTGCTGGTGCTGACCGATGATGGGCGGTTGCAGGCCAAGATCAGCCATCCAAAACACAAGATGGCGAAAACCTATTGGGTGCAGGTTGAAGGGGTGCCGGAGGACGCGGCCCTGCAATCCTTGCGGGATGGTGTGATGCTGAAAGATGGCAAAACGCGCCCTGCCGTGGTGGAGCGGATGGAGGAACCCGAAGCCCTGTGGCCTCGTGACCCGCCCGTGCGGTTTCGCAAAACCGTGCCCGATAGCTGGCTGTCGATCACCATCACCGAGGGGCGCAACCGGCAGGTGCGGCGGATGACGGCGGCGGTGGGGCATCCCACTTTGCGGCTGATCCGTTACAGGATTGGATCGTGGACGATTGACGGGTTGGAGAACGGGGAATGGCGGCAGGTTTGAAAGAACAGTGCCCCTGCGGGGCGCTCTTTTCTTTTGGCGCCTGACGGCGCGATGCCTCCGGCGGGGATATTTAGGCCATTTGGAAGACAAAGCGCGGTTCAACGGTTTTCTGGCCACCCCTTGAACCGCGCTATGAAATCACCGACATATATCGAACCAACTGGAGAAACCGCAGTAATGAGCCCCACCAATAATTCTGCCGTGATGGAGTTCCTCCTGACCCGCAGATCACACCCCTACAGAACCCTGACCACGCCTGAGCCGGATCGTGATGCACTGGCGCCCTTGCTAACTGCTGCCGCCCGTGTGCCCGACCATGGCAAGCTGGAGCCGTGGCGGTTTATCGTTCTGCAAGGACAGGCGCTGCAACGTCTTGCCACCCTCGCCCGTGACCGCGGGGCGGCTTTACGCCTTGACCCTGACAAGGTTTCCAAAACGGCCGATAGTTTCGCAAATGCGCCGCTGATCGTGGCTGTGATTGCTGCGCCAAAGCCTTCGGATAAGATCCCGCCCGTCGAGCAATGCTACTCCGCCGGTGCTGCCTGTCTGACGCTGTTGAACGCCGCTTTGGCGTCCGGTTGGGGCGCGAACTGGCTGTCCGACTGGCCCGCGCATGACCGCGAATTTCTGGCACAGGGGTTGAACCTGTACGACACTGAAACCGTCGCCGGTTTCATCCACATCGGCAGTGAAACCGGCACCCCGCCCGAACGCCTGCGCCCTGATATAGACAACATCACAGAGTGGATTCAGAGATGATTTTCAGCGATTTTTCTAAAGCCGTCAGCCAGTTGACCGATCCGCGTTTCCTGCGGGTGTTGTTGTTCGGTCTGGCCATGACCATTGCCCTGTTGTTCGGGTTCTATGCCGGTTTCCTGTGGTTGATCGACAATCTGGCGCCTGACACCCTGACCATCCCCTTTGTCGGCGAGGTCACATGGCTGAAGGATTTGCTGAGCTGGGGATCGGTCGGGTTTATGTTGATCCTGTCGTTCTTTCTGATGATCCCCGTGGCCTCGGCCTTTACCGGTCTGTTTCTGGAAGACATTGCCAAAGCGGTTGAACGCAAATTCTATCCCGGCCTGCCCCCTGCCCCGCGCATCCCCTTTCGCGAAAACATCATTGATACGCTGAATTTTCTGGGGGTGCTGATCGGCGCTAATATTCTGGCGATACTGGTCTATGCCATCGCCAATGTCGCCAGTCCGCTGGTGTTCTGGGCGCTGAACGGGTTTTTGCTGGGGCGGGAATATTTCCAGTTGGCCGCGATGCGCCGGTTGGGGCGCGACGGGGCCAAGGCGCTGCGTAAACGGCATTCGGGGAAAATCTGGATGGCGGGGGTGCTGATGGTGGTGCCGTTAACGATTCCTGTGGTTAATCTGTTCGTGCCGATCCTGGGGGCGGCGACCTTTACCCACCTGTATCACCGTCTGCAGAAGGCGGGGTAAAGTGGTTGAACCAGTCAAAATCCTCGACCTCGATCACGCCGCTTAAAATCACCGCCATCAGGATGGACCACAAAACCACAGTCACCACAGTCACAATCAACGCCCGCTTCTTTAGCTGCGGGTCCACCGGTGCCGAAGACGGCGTGCCACGGGCCACCTTGCCCACGTCGCCTTGGGTTTTCAGGCGCAGCGGCAGTACGATGAACAGGGTCATGAACCAGATCACCGCAAACAGGACAAGGGCAGATGTAACGGCCATGCCTAGACCTGCTCCAGCTCAACCAGCGTGCCGGTGAAATCTTTGGGATGCAGGAACAGAACCGGCTTACCGTGGGCGCCGATTTTCGGCTCGCCGGTGCCCAGAACACGCGCGCCAGATGCCTTCAGCTTGTCACGGGCTTTGATAATGTCGTCGACCTCGTAACAAATGTGGTGGATGCCGCCCGACGGGTTCTTGGCCAGAAAGCCGTTGATCGGGCTATCCTCACCCAGCGGATAAAGCAGTTCAATTTTGGTGTTGGGCAGCTCAATAAAAATCACCGTTACCCCGTGGTCGGGTTCATCCTGCGGCGCACCAACCTTGGCCCCCAATGTATCGCGGTAAAGGGCTGCTGCGGCATCCAGATCCGGCACGGCAATGGCAACGTGGTTCAGGCGTCCGATCATATTTGGGTTCCTTGTGTTGGCTTTGCCCGAGTTATGAAGCGCGCGCGGCACTGGTGCAAGCATTCCTTGGGCATAATTTCGCGCCGTTAACCCCGTCTTAGCCAATCTCGGGCTTACTCCGAGTCGCTCGCAACACTGCAAAGGGGAACATGATGGATGATTTTGACGACATAATGCTGGCCCGCACACCCACCGCCGCGCGGCCCTTGCTGGGCCTGACCGTGTTGGTGGTCGAGGATAGCCGCTTTGCCAGTGAAGCGATGCGCCTGTTGTGCCTGCGATCCGGTGCGCGTATCCGGCGGGCCGATTGTCTGACCTCGGCGCGCAAACATTTACGGGTTTACCGCCCCTCGGTGGTGGTGGTTGATCTGGGGTTGCCGGACGGCTCTGGCACCGATCTGATTGCCGAATTGCACAACGCCACCCCGCGCATCGACGTGTTACTGGGGATCAGCGGTGATCCGGCACGCGAGGGCGAAGCAATTGCCGCCGGTGCCGATGGATTCCTGCCCAAACCCATCGAAACCCTTGGCGCGTTTCAACAGGCAATCCTGTCACAGCTACCCGAAACCGCCCAACCCCCGACCCCGCGTCAAGTGCCGGACGAGGCAATAATCCCTGATCCGTTCACCTTTCGCGAAGACATCGCCCATGCAGCCGATGTGTTGCAGGACAGGCCCGATGGCGAGACGCTGGATTATGTCGCCCAGTTCACCAGCGGCATTGCCCGCAGCGCCCATGATGCACCACTGGAAGCCGCTGCACTGGCACTGGCCAAGGACCGTGCCAAAGGGCGGTCAATACACGGGGATATACAGCGATTGAACGGTATGTTTCAGGAACGTTTGGCGGGCAGTGAAGTGGTTTAGCAGCCGCCTGTTTTCGCATTCCGTACATGCTTTGTTAGATCGGACAAACTGCTGCATTGCTGACCATTTACGTCAAAGTTTTCGGGGTCAAGCCAGGTTTCATAGGCCGTTTTCAACGCAGGCCATTCGCTATCGATCACCGCGAACCATGCTGTATCGCGATTGCGGCCCTTGATCACCATATGTTGTCTGAAAACCCCCTCAAAGCCAAACCCGAACCGCAGTGCCGCCCGTCTTGAAGGCGCGTTAAGGGAATCGCATTTCCACTCGTACCGCCGGTATCCAGCATTAAAGGCCCATTGCATCATCAAAAACATTGCCTCGGTCGCAGCGCGGGTGCGTTGCAAGGGTGGGGTGAATATAATGCTTCCCACCTCGATGGCGCCCATCTCCGGTTTGATCCGCAAATAACTGGCCACCCCTTCAACCCGCCCCGTTTCAAGGTTTCGGATTGCGTAATAGAACGGATCATCCGACACCGCTGCAGTGCGCGCCCATTCGGAATATGTGGCCGCGCTCGAAAATGGCCCGTGCGACATGTAATCCCATATGGAAGTATCCAGCAGGTTGGCTTGATACAACTCGTCTGCATGGCGATCTACATCCAGCCGCTCCAGCCGCGCATACCGGCCTTCCAATACAGTTGCATTCGGATGCGCCGGAGCGGTCCAGCCAATCAGTTTGCAACCCGGTCGTGTGTCATTCCCCATCACAATACTCCTGCTTCGGTGGAACATTACTGCGCCATGCCTGACCCTGAAACCCCGAAAACGCGCCACTCTCACCCAATTTTCGCCGCATTCCAAATGCACATTCACCCCAACAGCCACCCGTCCGCAACCATCAAGGAGCGCCGCCATGTTAAAGACCCTGTTTCGCTTTGCCAGTGAAGACGATGGCAGCATCACCATGGATTGGGCAATCTTGGGGGCGGGCGTGGTTTCGTTGGGCATGGCCGTTTTCCTGACCGCCACCCACAATGCAAATGCCGCACCTGATCGAATCGAGGCTCCCGCCATCGTGATCACGGCCAGCAATTAGGCAATAATCTTCGGCGGCGACCCCATCTCAAGCCCCGGAAAAACTGCCCCTTCCAGCACCGTTTTATCCAGCCCGAACAGCCCCTGAATTGCGGCGGCCGACAGGCTGCGCACATCCATCACCGGCATCAGGTCGCGCCCCTTATACAGGTCGCCTTCGCGCAGGCCGGGCCAGTCGCCGAACACCTGCCCGCCAGCAACCGCCCCGCCCGCCAGCAGCATCGCCCCGCCGGTGCCGTGATCGGTGCCGCGCGTGCCGTTTTCCCGTGCGGTACGACCAAATTCGGTCATCGCCAGAACGGCGGTCTTGCCCCAGACCGACCCCAGTTCCTGTTGCAGGATCAGGATCGTATCCGTCAGTTTCGCCAACGCCCCCTTTAACGCCCTTTTCTGGCCCTTGTGGGTGTCCCAACCATTGATCGAAAACGCCGCGACGCGAGTTTCCTCGCGCAGGCGGGCCGCCGCGAAACGGGCCACCCGTTTGTGCGCGCCGCCCTTCAATGATGCTTCCATCTGCTGCTGCATCATCGCCATATTCGGCTCCTCGATCATCGCTTGCGGCGCCAAACCCTCGGCCAGTTCCATGGCTTCGGTCACGGCGGCATTAAACAGCGGATCATCGTGATAGACCATTTCCAGCAGGCGGCGCGATTGCGGCGACAGGGCCAGATACGTATCGGGCGACCAGTTTGCCACCGGCGCATTTCCCGCCATCACCAGCATTTCCTCGCGGCCAATGACAAACCCTGTATGCGGATCAACCCCCGGCATCACCTGCAACATCCGGTTCAACCAGCCATCGCGCAACCGGCCCAATGCGTCCATTCCCAATCCGGCCTCTAGCAGATCCTGCCCGTCAAAATGGCTGCGCTTGTCGCGATAGGGGGTGGACACCGCATGTGCGAACGCCAGTTCGCCTTTGGCCCAAAGCGGCATCAGATCGGCCAGCGCCGGATGCAAAGCAAAGAAACCGTCCAGATCGGACGCCCCGCCTGCTTCGCCAAACGGCAGGTTCGGGCGCAGATTTGCCATCGCCGGATCGCCATAAGGCTGCACCACGTCCAGCCCGTCCATGCCGCCCCGCAGGATGATCACAACCAACCGGTTGTCGGATGGCAACGCGGCAAAGCTCATCGGGGTGAACAGCGGACTGGCCGCAACCGAACATCCCAGAACCCCCGTTCGTTGCAGAAATTTACGCCGTGACAGTTTCATCATCCCGCCCCCTATGTCCGCTGGAATTCCGGCGAAGCAAGGATCAGCCCCACCCCGTCCGATTTCAGTTCCGCCGCACCGGCCGCAAAACGCAACCGATCGCTTGCCCTCTTGCCAAGTGCTGTGTCGACAAAGAGGCGCGGGTCGGGCAGATCGGGCCGGATCAGGACCGGAACCGTCATTGCCCATTGTATCCGCGCCGCCAACCCTTGCGGCGTGATCCAGTGTTCGGGCTGTTCCGGCCAGCCATCCGGCCCGACCGGATCCTGCCACGGCTGCCCCATCAATCCCAACGGGGCCGCCACCAGATTGCGCATCTGTTTCCACCGCATTTTGGCCAACCGTTCCGGTGGCACGCCCAGCGCACGGATCGCTGATATAATGAAATCTATCGGCAGTTTAACTTTTTCGGCGGGCATGCCCCATGCCACCGGATGTTCCAACATGGCACGATAGGTCACCATCAAATCGCCTCCGCTGGCCAGATAGGCCGCTGCCACGGCATCAACCAGTCCGGCGTCCGGTGTATCGGACACGAAATGCACCACCAGTTTACGCGCCAGATGGCGGGCGGTATCGGGATGCACCGCCAGATCGTGCAAAAAATCGGTGACGTGCGACAGATCCTGAAACCGCGCTCCATAGGACTTTCCCAAAACGGTTTCCGCACCCGGTTCAGCCATATTCGCCCCGTAAACGAAGCCCTTGCCGCGCCGGTACGTCAGGCCCGCGAACAGTTTGGCCAATTCGAATACATCCTTTTGTGTATAGGCCCCGTTGACCCCCAGCGTATGCAATTCCAACACCTCGCGGGCCAGATTTTCATTCAGGCCGCGACCGGGTTTACGGGCGGCGGCCACCGAATTTGGCCCAACAGAATTGACTTGATCCAGATAGAGCAACATCATCGGGTGAAATTCGGCCGCGACCAGCAGATCGGCAAAACGACCAGTAATGTGTGGCCGGATTGCGTCCTCGATATAGGTGGAAACGGCAGTTCGGGTGATGGCGCGTTTGCCTTCAACCGTGAAATGGTCGGCCCAGAACCGCACCAGCCGTTCGCGCATCCCGTCTGCGGTATAGGCCCCGCGCGCAAGGGTCGCCCGCAACCAATCACCCTGCCATCGCCGCGCCTGTTTGCGCAGCAGGCGTATCTTTTCCTTGTTCGTCTCCGCCAGCGCCGGATTTTTCCGCAGGTCGCGATTTAACTGGCGGATTTCCCAGGCTACATCCTCGACCCGCGTGAACCCGTCAATCGGGAACCGCTGCGCCATCACATCCGGCCCCGCCAGACGGGCCAGCATATCGTTTGCACTGGCAGGTGGCGCAATCTGGGGCGACAGGCCGGTGCCAAAGCGAATCGCGGCGGTTTCGGAATCAAAAATCACGGGTATTCCTTTCACAAATCAAACGCAGAACCCGCAAGGTTCCGTCGCAAGAATACCCGATTACCCCACAAATGAAAAACCCCGCAGGCCGTGGCGTGCGGGGTTTCATATCATTTCCGGCTGTTTGCCGCTTACTCTTGCGGGATCACCCGCAGGTGTAATTCACGCAGCTGTTCGTTCATCGGCTCATTCGGCGCGCCCATCATCAAATCTTCGGCCCGCTGGTTCATCGGGAACATGATCACTTCGCGGATATTGGCCTCGTTCGCCAACAGCATCACGATGCGGTCGATACCAGCGGCACAACCACCGTGGGGCGGGGCGCCAAATTTAAACGCGTTAACCATGCCGCCAAAGCGTTTTTCAACTTCGTCCTTGCCGTAACCGGCAATTTCAAACGCCTTGAACATGATTTCGGGTTTGTGATTGCGGATCGCGCCCGACACCAGCTCATAACCGTTGCATGACAGGTCATACTGATAGCCCAGAACCTTAAGCGGATCACCTTCCAGCGCCTCCATGCCGCCTTGGGGCATCGAGAACGGGTTGTGTTCAAAATCAACCTTACCGGTTTCCTCATCCCGCTCGTAGATTGGGAAATCGACGATCCATGCAAAGGCAAAGCGGTTGGTGTCGGTCAGGCCCAGTTCATCGCCAATCACCGTGCGCGCCTTGCCAGCCACGGTTTCAAACGCCTTGGGTTTGCCCGCAAGGAAAAACGCTGCGTCACCGACACCAAGGTTCAACTGCTTGCGAATGGCTTCTGTACGCTCCGGCCCAATATTTTTGGCCAAAGGCCCTGCAGCTTCCAGATACTCCGTGCGAATTGCGATCGCTTTGTCTTCGGCCCCGATGCCGACCAAAGCGCCGACAAGATGCGAAAGGAAAGGCGTGTTGATCGCAGAAATACCCTGACCTTTTTGAACCCCCGCAACCCCTAGTTTTTTGGCAACGCTATCATGAACATCGGCAATCAATGCCATAAAGGCATCGTCGGCCTTCGCATCCGTTTTGGCGCGCCAGAAAATATACCCCATGCCCGGCAAGCCTTCGCCTTGGGCAAATTTATTCATCCGGTCACAAAATTTGCGCGACCCGCCACTGGGCGCTGGAATGGCGCGGATTTCGGTGCCCTCGTTTTCCAGCAGGCTTGCGAAAATCTTGAAACCGGAACCGCGGAAGTGTTCTGAAACGACCTGCATCTTGATCGGGTTGCGCAGATCGGGCTTGTCGGTGCCATACCAAAGGGCGGCATCGCGATAGGAAATTTGCTCCCATTCGGTATCGACCTTGCGACCGCCGCCAAATTCCTCGAACACGCCCTGAATCACCGGCTGGATGGTGTCAAACACATCTTGCTGGGTAACAAACGACATTTCCAGATCAAGCTGGTAAAAATCGGTTGGCGAACGGTCGGCGCGCGGGTCTTCATCGCGAAAACACGGTGCGATCTGGAAATATTTGTCATAGCCCGACACCATGATCAGCTGTTTGAATTGCTGCGGGGCCTGGGGCAGCGCGTAAAACTTGCCCGGATGCAGGCGCGACGGGATCAGAAAATCGCGCGCGCCTTCAGGGCTGGAGGACGTGATAATCGGCGTCTGGAATTCGCGAAATTCTTTATCCCACATCCGTTTACGCATACTGGCCACCACGTCAGAGCGCAGCTTCATGTTGTTTTGCAGCTTTTCGCGACGCAGGTCCAGATAGCGGTATTTCAGACGGGTTTCTTCGGGGTATTCCTGATCGCCGAACACCATCAAGGGCAGTTCCTCTGCCGCACCCAACACCTCGATATCGCGGATGAACACCTCGACTTCACCGGTGGGGATTTTGGCGTTGATCAGACCTTCGTCCCGCGCCATCACGTTCCCGTCAATGCGGATGCACCATTCCGAGCGCACCTTTTCGATTTCGGCAAAAACCGGGCTATCCGGATCGGCCATCACCTGCGTAATGCCGTAATGGTCGCGCAGATCGATAAACAGCAAACCGCCGTGGTCACGCACCCGATGCACCCAACCCGACAGGCGGACATTGTCCCCGACGTTGGATTTGTTCAGTTCCGCGCAAGTGTGGCTGCGATAGGCGTGCATAAGTCGTCCCCTTGTGGGCAATTTCAGGTTTCCAGCCGATACACCTTGCAAAACGTCCAAAGTCAAGGGAACACCCCGCTTTTCGCTTCTCTTTTGCCTAAATATCCCCGCCGGAGGCTTCAAACGGTGAAAACAAGTGCCCGATTAACCAGATAAGCGCCGGCAAACCCTTGCGCCCCGCCCCCGCTTGTCTATAACCCCAAAGAATTTGCCGCAATTTGCACCTCGGGGGTCTGCCAAATGCCAAAAAGAACCGACATCAAATCCATCATGATCATCGGCGCAGGCCCAATCATCATTGGACAGGCCTGCGAGTTTGACTACTCCGGTGCACAGGCCTGCAAAGCGCTGCGCGAAGAAGGCTACCGCGTTATTCTGGTCAACTCGAACCCGGCCACGATTATGACCGATCCGGAACTGGCCGACGCCACCTATATCGAGCCGATCACCGCCGAAATGGTTGCCAAGATCATCAAGGCCGAGCGCCCCGACGCGCTACTGCCCACCATGGGTGGCCAAACTGGTTTGAACACAGCGCTCGAGCTGGCCGATCTGGGGGTTCTGGAGAAATACAATGTCGAACTGATCGGCGCCAACCGCGAGGCCATCGAAATGGCCGAAGACCGCAAACTGTTCCGCGAGGCGATGGATCGTCTGGGCCTTGAAAACCCGCGTGCTACGATTGCCGAAAATATCGACGATTGCATGGCTGCGCTGGATGACATCGGCCTGCCCGCCATCATCCGCCCTGCCTTTACCCTTGGCGGCACTGGCGGCGGCGTGGCCTATAACCGCGATGATTTCATCCATTTCTGCACCACGGGACTGGACGCCAGCCCCGTGAACCAGATCCTGATTGATGAATCCCTGCTGGGCTGGAAAGAATACGAAATGGAGGTGGTGCGCGACACCGCCGACAACGCCATTATTGTTTGTTCGATCGAAAACATCGATCCGATGGGCGTGCATACAGGTGATTCCATCACCGTGGCACCCGCCCTGACGCTGACGGATAAAGAATACCAGATGATGCGGTCAGCCTCGATTGCGGTCTTGCGCGAAATCGGCGTGGAAACCGGCGGCTCCAACGTGCAATGGGCCGTGAACCCTGCCGATGGCCGCATGGTGGTGATCGAAATGAACCCGCGTGTATCGCGCTCCTCCGCATTGGCGTCCAAGGCGACCGGTTTCCCGATTGCCAAGATCGCCGCGAAACTGGCCGTGGGCTATACGCTGGACGAGTTGGACAACGACATCACCAAAGTGACCCCCGCATCGTTCGAGCCAACCATCGACTATGTCGTCACTAAAATTCCGCGCTTTGCCTTTGAAAAATTCGCAGGCTCCGCGCCGCTGCTGTCCACCGCGATGAAATCAGTTGGCGAAACCATGGCCATCGGGCGCACCATCCACGAAAGCTTGCAAAAGGCGCTGGCCAGCATGGAAACCGGCCTGACCGGTTTTGACGAAGTGGAAATCGAGGGCGCACCGGACAAGGCCGCCGTGATCAAAGCCATCAGCATGCAAACGCCCGACCGGATGCGCACCATCGCCCAAGCCATGCGCGAGGGGCTGACGGATGATGAAATCCACAACGCCACCATGTTCGATCCGTGGTTCCTGTCGCGCATCCGCGAGATCGTGGACGCCGAGGCCCAGATCAAGGCAAACGGCCTGCCCGACAATGCTGACGGCTTGCGCAAAATTAAAATGATGGGGTTCTCGGATGCCCGTCTGGCCACGCTGACCGGCAAAACCGAAACCGATGTGCGTAACGCCCGCCTTGCCGCCGGTGTCACCGCCGTTTTCAAACGCATCGACACCTGCGCGGCTGAATTCGAGGCCCAGACGCCCTATATGTATTCCACCTACGAGGCCCCGGCGATGGGTGACGTGGAATGCGAAGCGCGACCCAGTGAGCGCAAAAAAGTGGTTATCCTTGGCGGTGGCCCGAACCGGATCGGCCAGGGGATCGAATTTGACTACTGCTGTTGTCACGCCTGTTACGCCCTGACCGATCAGGGCTATGAAACCATCATGATCAACTGCAACCCCGAAACGGTTTCCACCGATTATGACACCTCGGACCGGCTGTATTTTGAACCTGTCACCTTTGAACATGTGATGGAAATCCTGCGGGTCGAACAGGAAAACGGCACCCTGCACGGGGTGATTGTGCAGTTCGGCGGACAGACCCCGCTGAAATTGGCCAATGATTTGCAGGACGCGGGCATCCCGATCCTGGGCACCACGCCCGACAGCATTGACCTTGCCGAAGACCGCGAGCGGTTTCAGGAACTGGTGAACTCTCTGGGCCTGTTGCAACCGAATAACGGCATTGCCAGCACCGATGAAGAAGCCCTGAAAATCGCCGAGGACATCGGCTTCCCCTTGGTGATCCGCCCCTCTTATGTGCTGGGTGGCCGCGCGATGGAGATCGTGCGCGATATGTCCCATCTGGAGCGCTATATTGCCGAGGCCGTGGTGGTTTCCGGTGACAGCCCCGTGTTGCTGGACAGCTATCTGTCGGGCGCGATTGAAATGGATGTGGATGCGCTGTGCGACGGCAAGGACGTGCATGTTGCGGGGCTGATGCAGCATATCGAGGAAGCCGGCGTGCACTCCGGTGACAGCGCCTGTTCGCTGCCGCCCTATTCGCTGCCCGCCGAGATTATCCAGGAGGTCCACCGCCAGACCAAAGCGCTTGCATTGGCGCTGAATGTGGTTGGCCTGATGAACATCCAATTCGCGGTCAAGGATGGCAAGGTTTACCTGATCGAGGTCAACCCGCGTGCCTCGCGCACCGTGCCGTTTGTGGCCAAAGCTACCGACAGTGCCATTGCCAGTATCGCCGCGCGGATCATGGCGGGCGAACCGCTGTCAAATTTCCCGATGCGCGCGCCCTACCCCGAAGGCGCAGGTCCCGACACGCCGCTGCCCTTTGCCGACCCGATGTCGCTGGCCGATCCGGACATGCCGTGGTTTTCCGTGAAAGAGGCCGTGCTGCCCTTTGCCCGCTTCCCCGGCGTCGATACCATCCTTGGCCCCGAAATGCGTTCAACCGGCGAAGTCATGGGCTGGGATCGCTCCTTCGCGCTGGCGTATCTCAAGGCGCAAATGGGGGCGGGTGTGGTGCTGCCGACCGAGGGCGCTGTTTTCATCTCGATCAAGGATATGGACAAAACCATCGACATGGCCGACACCGCCAGACTGCTAATCGACCTTGGCTTTAGCATCATCGCCACCCGTGGCACCGGTGATTGGCTGCAGGAAAACGGCATTGATTGCGAAGTGGTAAATAAGGTTTACGAGGGCCGCCCCAACATCGTTGACCGGATGAAAAACGGCGAAATCGCACTGGTGATGAACACCACCGAAGGCGCGCAAGCGGTCGAAGACAGCCGCGAAATCCGCTCGGTCGCGCTGAATGACGGATTGCCCTATTTCACCACGGCAGCGGCCAGCCATGCGGTGACATTGGCGATGAAATCACGCGAAGAAGGCGAGTTGGGTGTTCGGAGCTTGCAGGGGTAGCCTTTGCTACCGCCTAACGGCTCCGAAATGTAGGCAGACACGCATAAACGCCAACGATGCCCCTACTTGAGTATTGGCGGGCCGTCGTTTGTCTCTTCCGGCGTGCCGGAGTCTTCGCCACCACATTTCCCGCAGCACATGCCGCTTTTGTGCGGGTCTTCGTCTGCGCCATTACCGCCAAATAGGGCGCCAATGATGGTATAAATCGGGCAGAACGAGACAAGCGCCGTCACGACCATGACCGCAGCAACAACCAGGGCAACAATACCAATGGTGCCGTCCAGTTTTCCCATGAAATAGGGGATGATCAATGCCGCAGCAAAAACCAGTCGGGCGATGCGGTCTGCCGGTCCAATATTCTTTTTCATTTTAGCCTCCAAAGCTCAAACATGGTTATTCAGATCACGCTTGGCTCATGGCTTGGCGGATACTCTGCTCACGGGATAACACCCTGACTCTTCTACTGTAATGCGACAATTGCGACAGGCGTTTAACCCCGCTTTAGCCCCTGCAACAGCGGCAGTAGATGCGACATATCAGGCCCG
>CAZIDQ010000006.1:21435-41406 GCA_964538015.1 uncultured Marinosulfonomonas sp. | reverse complement strand
AACAACTCGACCAACTGCGCGTAAACCTCCGGCTCTGCCTGTTTCAGCGCCTGTGGCTTCTCGAAAAACACCTCGACCGACACCGCGAAAAACTCCTGATGCCCCTCTGCCCCATAGGGATCAATCACCGTGTGATGCCCCCGTTCGACCGCCCGCACATGCCGCTCGTACGCATCAATAAACACCCGCGCCCATTCGGCAAAGCTCTGCCCCTTGTTCATCAGCGGCGCGCCGTCGGTATGGCCGGACAGGTTGTCGATCTGGTGCGCGAATTCATGCAGCACCACGTTGTGCCCGTCCCTGTCGTTCAAGGCCCCCTGCTCGCTATCGGCCCACGACAGCACCACCGGCCCCCGCAGCCAGCTTTCCCCCGTGCGCACCGTTTCGCGTTCGGTCACCACATAGCCGCTGCGCTGTTTTTGATGCGATTTGAAGGCGCCCGGATAGATCAGGATCGTGCGCAGGTTTTTGTACCACTGATCTATATTCACCACCAAAAGACAGGCCTGCGCGGCTATGGACAACTCCATCTCCTCGCTCACCTCCAGCCCGCCCCGTCCGACGAACTGCACCTGATTCAGGAACAGGTTGATCTTACCCTCCAGCGTCCTATGAAATTCCGCCGGAAGCCGCCGGATCAGCGGCACTTCCTCCAGCACAATGGCGCGCTGATGGTCGGTCAGCGGCGCGGCAAGCAAGGTTTTGCGCGCCTGTCGTTTAGACCAATACCGCACCCCAAGCGCGGCGATAACAAGAAGGATCAGATATATAAACACCGGCATAAGGGTTTGTTACACTTCGCTGGCTGTGATTGGTATCGAGAAATGTGGCCGTCGCTGTGGCACCCTTTATTACAAACCGATCAAATCCTCCGCCACGGCTAAATGATTGATAAGTCAAATTGCCGATAGGGCGTTTCAAAACCCTGCTTCCCGGATTTCCGCTTCGCCTCTAACACCTGTTTGTCTGACGTCAGCACTTGTGGGGTAAATTTGAGGTTTAGCTAACGGAGGATTTCTGGTTCATCGTAACCGTCAAGGAGTGAAGATGAACAAAAACCCGAAACAAGCAAAGCAGCGACAGATAAGCTGGTAAAAAAAACATCCGTCGCAAAACCAGAACGTTCTGACAAAGGGTGACCATCAGCTTGCCAAGGCGAGTGTCCTGAGGATGGGTGTTCGTGAAAAAACCTAATTACATTGGCAGTACTCAGGGTGGAATAGCGAATGGGCGGGAGGGTGCAACAGTATCAATTCGAATGTGCTGGAACATTTTACTCTTTGCCAATTCTATGTAACAAAGCCTGTGCACGAATTCTTTTGATAAGCGGCTGTGGTTTGGTTCTGAATTATTAGGTTTGACACGATGAATGATAGAAAAATCGCTGATCAGCAGGCATCTGATAAAACCCAACCCCCTGTTAGCTCATTGCGGTACGAAACACCGCTGGATATTTATGCCGCTTTACCGCAATTGGCGGAACTTACCCAGCATCGCCCGCGCGAGGGTGAAGATGTGCTGGCCTATCTCAGACGCCTGCGATCCAGCACCACGCCAGAGGAATCTGTCACGTACACTGCTTTCTCGGCATTACCGCAAATGGCAATATGGTGGGCTTATGAGTGCCTGCAATCCATGCCGGACTATCTGGATAATAATGACCGATTGATGATGGCTACAATTGCCAATTGGATAAAGGCCCCGTCTACGGGTCTTAGGCATAGCATTATGAAAGAAGCGCTGTGGGCACCTGCACGTTCTCCGACTGTCCTGTTGGGGCTTGCTGTGGGTTGGTCCGGTGGCTCGGTTGCTCCAAACGATCCTGCATCTGCGCCAATTTACCGGACACCTATGGCGATTAACACCGCAGTCTTATCCAGTTTGGCCCGATCGGATATGACACGGCGTCCTATATTTCTGGCGCGATTTATTAACATGGCAGAATCGCTGTTTCGCGTTTATTGATATCTTTGGGCTGCTGGATACAGGTTTTGAGTGAATGACACTGACATTGCAAATCGAGAACTATGACGTGCTCGAAGATGGCGGCCCTGTGCATTTCAGCATCGATCAGGGGGGCTTTCAGGCTGGGCGCGGGTCCGGCATGAATTGGGTTTTGCCCGACCCCAGTCGCCATATCTCGGGTCAGCACTTTGAAATCAGCTATGCGGACGGGGCCTATTGGCTGACCGATGTGTCCACCAACGGCACCTTTTTGCAAGGTCAGCGTTACCGGCTGGACGGCCCGCACAAATTGACCCACGGGGAACGGTTTCAGGTCGGTCATTACATTATTGTTGCGCATCTGGGCGTGGCCCCGCCTGCCCCTGCGCCAACTGCCTATGCCGATAATGACAACCCGTGGGATATTGGCGGTCTGGCGGCAGATCCGATTGATCCTCTGCCCCGTCCAAATGCGCACCTACGCGAAGATTTCGCCGATGATTTCATTGCCAACCCGATGCCGGCAACGCCTTCGCCGCCACCCTTGCCCCAATCGGCCCCGTTGCCACCGCAGGAACCACAAGCCAATCCCGCGCCAGCCCCCCAGCCGGTTCCGCAACCGCAAATTTCGCCGCAGGAAGCCGTCGCACCGCAGTCCGGATTTGCGGCACAACCCGTGGCACCTACCCCCGAACCAGCCGCCGCCCCAGTGCCCCCGATGTCGCCCGCTGGAACAGATTTTTTCAAGGCCTTTTGCGAGGGTGCGGGCCTATCACCTGATGCATACGGTGACATCGACCCCGACGTTCTGGCGCGGGAACTTGGGCAAAGCCTGCGCACAACGGCCGAGGAAATCATGGCCCTGTTGCGAAACCGCGCATCGGCCAAGCAGTTCACCAAAGGCGGCGAACGCACCATGCGGCAGGCAACAGACAATAACCCGCTAAAATTCCTGCCAGATGCAGATCAGGCACTGGAAGCAATGTTCCTGAAACCGCGCGCAGGGTTTTTGAAAGGCGCCGAAGGGCTGGACGAGGCCCTGAAGGACATCCGCCTTCATCAAGCAGCCGTTTTTGCCGCGATCCAGCCGGCACTTACCAAATTGTTAAAGGATCTGGCCCCCGAATCCATCCTGAGCAGCACGGAAACCGGCATGTTGAAACGGGGCACGCGGTCAAAAGCATGGGATACCTATGTCGAACGCTGGGATGCAAAAACCCACCCGCATGAAAACGGTATTCTGGATGAGTTTCTGGCCCACTTTGCGCAAGCCTATATGGATATGACAAAAAATAGCCATGATTAGAATGTATTGCACTGTTTATTCGCGGCCGGGGATGTGGTTTTATTTCACCCCGGCAACAAAGGTTTAGGGATCCAGAATGGAAGAAACCGGTAATGTTGAATTCGGTTGGCTTGCGGATGCAATATCCGACGATGCCCCTTGCGGACCCAATCTTGAGGCTTCGGATGATCCGGGCTTTATAGACTACTACTTTGATGCGGAAACACGCCTGCCCGAACGGTATTTCACACCCGGCCTGAAAACCGAGAGCGGCGAAGGCACAGATGACAAGCTTTTTGAACAGAAATCCATCAACCTGAAAAATGAACGCAAAAGCATTGTTGGCCTGCTAAAGCGCAGCCGCGATTTGCGCCTGTTGTCCTTGCTAGCCCGATTTAGTGCGCTGGCCGGAAAAGTAACAGATTTTGCCGATGCTGTGGAAGGGATTGCGCTTTTGCTTGAGACCTATCCCGAGGATGTCCATCCGGGGATGGGGAAAACCGCAACAAACCGCCGGATGCCTCTGGATGACCTGGGAACAGCTGTCACGGTATCGATTCCCCTGCAGTATGTTTCGCTAACCGGACAGCCCGATGTAACGTTTCGCCGCTATCTGGTGGCGACCGGAAAATCAAAACCCCGCAATGGCGAAGATGGCATAACCGTATCACAGATTACCGACGCAATCGCCGAGGCTGGAGCAAGGACGCATGTTGACGGCGTCTTTGGTGCGCTGGGGCGGGCCGCGAATGGACTTGAGCGGATCAAACGTGTTTGTCTGGCGCACGAAGATGCGCCGTTTACACCTGTATTTGGTGACACGCTTGGCATTATCACCGAAATGGTGGATATGATCGGGCAGGTGCTCCCTGAACTAGGGGCAACCGGCAAACCCGATATTCCGGCAGATTCCCCCCCCGACACCGCGAAAACATCCAAACCGGAACCGCACTCCCCTACTTTGGGCACGAGTTCCGCCCCATCTGTCGTGCCTAGCCCCGCTGCGGCAAAGGCTGTATTGCAAGCTGTTGAGCAGTATTTTGCGCAGCGCGAGCCATCTTCTGCTGCTGTGTTATTGATCACGCAGGCGCGTCTGCTTATCGGTCGCCCCCTGATCGAAGCGCTGGAAACTCTGCTGCCTGAACATTCAAAAAACGCCGTGATCGACTTTGGCAAAGAAACCGGTTTCGCATTGTCAATTGATCGGTTGCGAAGCCTGTCGTCCGAAATGCCGCAAAGCCCAACCGAGAGCGAACCAGAGGAAATCTTTCCTGTCCCAAAAATCAGTACCCGTCTGGATGTAGGCACCCAGATTCGCGGTGTGATTGAATACTATCAGCAAAATGAACCGGCCAGTCCCATACCGATTCTTCTTAGGCGCGCAAACGAATATTTGGAAAAAGACTTTAACGCGATTGTTGCAGAACTATTACCAACCCGCTCAGAATGACCGATTTTGGTGTTGGCAACACACTTTACAGTGCGAAACGCGTTGACTTGTAGGTGTTATATAGGTTTTATCCTATTCAATTAAGGAGACGAAGATGGCTTCAGACAAAGCGACAGACTTTATTAAACGCAATAGGCCGCCGCGTGTAAATATTTCTTACGAAGATCCCTACGATAGCGAAAAAATGGTAGAACTGCCTTTCGTGATGGGGGTAATGTCGGACTTGTCCGGGAATGCTTCGGAAGTTGAAAAACCCGCGATTGAAGATCGCGACTTTATCGACGTGACTGCTTCGACGCTGGATGACGTGATGGAGGCGATCGCCCCCGGCCTGTCATTTAATGTCGAAAACAAACTGGACACCGACAGCAAAGACCGTCTGGGCGTTTCGCTGCACTTCTCGGCGATGGATGATTTCGGGCCGGCGCAGGTTGCGCGTCAGGTTCCCGCCCTGAAAAAACTGCTGGAAGCGCGCATGCATTTGGCAAACCTTCAACGCTACATGAATAGTAAACCAAAGGCGCAAAAACAGATCAAGCAACTGCTGAATGATCCAGAACTGTTGGCTGCGCTGGCAGATCGCATAGATGACGCGGACGAGGACGAGTAACATGGCGAACGAAGCACAATCACAGTCAGCGCAGGCGGGCGAGGCCCTTACCGAGCTGGATGAATTCTCCGACATCCTGAAACAAACGATCAAGCCGCGCACTGATATTGCTGCTAAAGAGGTCGACAACGCTGTTGTTGCTCTCGTGCGTGAAGCGATGGATGATGAATCTCTTATTGCCGAGGACGTGTTAGACACGCTTGACGCGATGCTTGCCAAGCTGGACCAGAAACTGACCGAGCAATTGAATGAGATCATTCACAATGAAGAATTCCAGAATCTCGAAAGCAGCTGGCGTGGTCTGGCCTATACCGTCAACAACTCGGAAACCGATTCGTCCCTGCGCGTAAAAGCGTTCAACGCTTCCAAAGCCGAACTACAAGCCATGTTCCGTGCCTATCCGGGTGCGAAACAGGATAAAAGCCCGCTTTACCAGAAGATTTACGAGAAAGAATTCGGGACCTTGGGCGGCAAGCCGTTCGGGACCCTTGTCGGCGATTACCACTTTAGCCACGGCACCGGCGATGTTGCCGTGCTGCGTGGCATGGGCTGGATTGCAGCCGCAGCACAAGCACCCTTCATCTCGGGGGCTTCACCCGAACTTCTGGGCATGGACAACTGGACAGAAGTCGACACGCCGCCAGACCTGTCCGAAATTTTCGACACGCCGGATTATGCGGCCTGGAATGGCCTGCGGGACTCGGAAAATTCGCGTTATGTTGCTTTGACATTGCCCCGCGCACTGTCACGCGAGCCTTACAGCCAGAATTCCACTTCTGTGGTCGAGGAATTCAACTTTGAGGAAGACACCGACGGTCACGAAGGCCGGCAATATGCATGGATGAATGCGGCCCACGCAATGGCTGTAAACATCAACCGCGCCCACAAGACCCACGGCTGGACCGTGCAAATCCGCGGTGTGCAATCCGGTGGCGAGGTTTTAAATCTGCCAACCCATGTTTTTGACACTGGCGAGGGTGCCAAAGATCTGAAATGCCCGACCGAAGTTTCGATTACAGACCGCCGCGAGGGCGAGTTGAGTAAAGCCGGTCTAATTGGCTTGATCCATCGCAAACACACCGACAAGGCGGCATTTATCGGGGCGCAAACCCTTTATCGCCCCAAGAAATATGTGGATGATCTGGCAACAGCATCAGACAATATGTCATCGCGATTGCCATATATTTTCGCCGTGTCACGTTTCAGTCATTATTTGAAATGTATGGTTCGCGACAAGATCGGTCAAAGCCCGGATCGGTTGCAGTTGCAAACCCAGCTGCAAACCTGGGTGAATAAATATGTATCCGGCAATCCGGAAAGCGCGAGCGAGCAAGAAAAGGCAAAGAAACCGCTGGCTGGTGCAAAAGTAGAAGTCATCGAGGACGAAGAAAACCCAGGTTATTATATCGGTAAATTTTTCCTTAAACCGCATTTCCAGATGGAGGGGATGGATATCGGCATGAGCCTTGTATCCAAACTTCCGAACGGAAAATGATCCAAAGTCGCAACTATTAATATTCTACCGTAGTAAAAAAAGGAGCTTCCCATGGCTGTTGATATTTTTCTGAAACTTTCAAACAATATTAAAGGTGAATCGCAAGATGCAACCCATCGCGATAATATTGATGTTCTTGCTTGGTCTTGGGGGCTGACGCAAAGCGGCACAACCCACGTCGGTTCCGGCGGTGGCGGTGGCAAGGTTAATGTTGCGGACATAAATCTTACCAAATATGTTGATCTGGCCACAAACGACCTGATTAAACGCTGTATCTCCGGCGAACATATCGAAAACGGCGAGCTGATCGTTCGCAAATCCGGCGGTGGAACCCCGATTGAGTATTTCCGTATCAAAATGGAAAATGTCATGATCACATCTTACAATACCGGCGGTTCAAAAGACGGTTTGGACCGTATCCAGGAAACTCTGACTTTGAATTTCCGTAAGGTGGAAACAGCCTATACTCTGCAAGAAGAATCCGGCGCTTCCGGTGCCGAAACCCTTGCTGGTTGGGACATTGCTGAAAACAAAGAGTGGAGCTCTTAAGGGCGTCGGCTTTTACACACAAAAAAGGCCGGCGATATTCGTCGGCCTTTTTTGATAGAACACCAGAGAACGCCCCTTTCTTTTGCGGAGAGGGGCCGAGTTTGAGAGTTGTCTGACGGAAATGACATCAAAATCCGACAATGCGCAAAGCAATACCCGTGATCTTGGGCACACAGACCAGCGCCAAGTTTCAATCATGCATGTCTTTCGTGCTGCTGCTTCAAGCGGGGATTCCCGAAAAGAGCTTGGCTTGCAGGCCGATGGTGATCGTGCGCTTAGCATTCGGCGAAAACAGCACCGAGAAGGCACGGACGAAGCCACATTGCGTCAACACCTTAGCATTGATCTGGCCAACCTGATGAACACCATCCGTCTGGATGCGATGATCTCGCTTGAGGATGCCCCGCTTGTGGCCAAATCCGTGATCAATTTCGGCTTTAGCGACATGAGCAGCCTGTATAAATCAGAGCAGACCAACAGCAAGATCATCGATGCGATCCGCAATTCACTGATCACCTACGAGCCGCGCCTTATTCCCGACAGCATCGAAATTCACGTCAATGACGAGGTGCAGTCGGTTGATCAGCGGCTGTCATTCGAGATCTCGGCAGAAATGGTGGCAAATCCAATGGATATTCCACTGAATTTCATGGCCGAGGTCGATCTGGGGGCCGGTAAAATGAAAATGACCCGCTTACGGCTCCAGATATGAAAAAAGCATTTCGCGATACATATAACCGGGAACTTGCCCTGCTTTACGAACGCTCGGCCGAGTTTGCCGCCGAATACCCCGGGATTGCCGACCGTTTGGGTGGGCTTCTTCGCGAAAATATCGACCCCGCAGTCGCCGGCCTGCTGGAAGGAACCGCATTTCTGGCCGCACGCGTTCAGCTGAAGATCGACGACGAATTCAGCACCTTCACAACCGAGCTTCTGGAACAGGTTTTCCCCGACGCGCTGGCACCCATTCCCAGCGTTATGCTGGTCGAGGCCAACCCGCCCTTTGATAACAAAGATCTGGAAAAGGGGTTATATTTCAAGCCTGGCCAAAATATGGACGCGCGTTTTGTTGATGCAGATCAGCGGGTTTCCTGCAGCTTTCAATTGTGTTCCCCGTTGCAAGTCTGGCCACTGAAAATGGCCGGCCTTGCCTATCACGATGCCCCTGCCCCGCTGATTTCGCTTGGACAGGATGTGACCGAGAGCACGAAAGCCGGGCTTCAGATCACCTTGCACCACCCCGGAACCGACACGCCGGATGGAAAGATATCTGATCTGGAACTGGACGAATTGCCAATCTATCTGACCGGCGATTTCCCCTATGCGGTGGCGCTTTATGAGCAGATACATTGCGATCTGCAACGCGCATCATTGCGCTATCTGAACCAGAACGGGGACGCTGTGTTCATCCGGCTGAACCCGGACCAGATTGAGCAAATCGGTTTTAACGAAGATGAACGTATCCTGCCGCGCAATGTCCGGCTGTTTGACGGGTTTTCACAACTACGCGAAGCCTTTGTTTTCCCTCGGAAATATCTAGGATTTCGCATTACCGGCCTGAAAAGGATACTACCGCATCTTCACGGATCCGAGGTGCAGATCATTCTGGAGTTCGGCCATGCCAACAGCACATTGGCGGCCCGTATCGGGGACGGCTTTGCCCGCTTGCACACCGCGACCGCCGTAAACCTGTTTGACGAACTTGCCAGCCAGGTGCGGCTGGATCACAAGCGCCACGAATATGTTGTGACCCCTGCCAGCAGTCCGGTCACCCATTACGAAATCCACAACATCACCGAAGTATTCGCCCACTACCCCGAAACTCAGACCAAAGTGCCGGTGCTGCCGTTGCATACATTGCCCGAAGGCAAAACTCCGCCAAATCAGGCGTTATACTATTCCAGCAGGCGAAAACCGCGTCGCCTGACCGAACAGGAAAGACGCTTTGGCGTGCGGCATAAATACTTGGGGACCGAAACCTTTATCTCGCTCTATGAACCCGCACAGCCTGAAACGGGAAAAAGTGCGCAGCGACTACAGATTAAAACGCTTTGCTCCAACCGCCACTTGCCCGAATATCTGCCCATCGCCGGATCAAAGGACGATTTCCACATGTCCGAGGATGCAACCGTCAGTCTGGCCTGCGTCGCCGGTCCGACCCCGCCGCGCGAACCCATGACCGAGATTGAGCAAAATGCACCACAAAAAGGCACCCGTGGCGAGGCTTATTGGCGGCTGATTTCCTATCTGTCCCTCAGCCATTTCGGGCTGGATGACCGCAATGGTCGTGATGGAGCCGCCAGTTTGCGCGAAATCCTCAGACTGTTCGCAACCATTTCGGACAACGTCAACGAAGCGCAGATTCAGGGCATCACCGATCTGGAAACACGCCCCGTCGTGCGTTCAATTCAACGCGGCGACAGCTTCCTTCCGGCGCGGGGCATTGAAATCAGAATTACCTTTGACGAAGAGGCCTATGAGGGAAGCGGCATTATCCTGCTTGGGGCCGTGCTGGACCGGTTCTTTGCCGAATACGCCGCGATCAACAGCTTCACCCAAACCGTCATCATATCCGAGCAGCGAGGAGTGATCAAAACTTGGCCGCCACGCACCGGCAACGGGGCGCTGATATGACCCAAACGCCCGATGATCCAACAACCAATGCGGCCCGCTACGGGTTTTTATCCTTGCTGCGCAAGCTGGAGCGGGAATCAGGTGACAAGCCCCGTATTGGTAAAAACGAGCGCCTAAAGGACGAAATCGCGGCGTTGGGACAGGATCCTTCCCTGTCGTTTCCGGAATCCGATTTTTCCGAGGTCAGTTTCAAACCAAATGGCAAAGCCAACCTGCGCTCGAACGTTTTTGGCTTTTTCGGACCGCAAGGGGCCTTGCCGCTGAACACCACCGAAGAGGTCGGCCGCTGGGTCGATTCCGGTGACGATTCATTCGTGAAATTCACCGATCTGTTTGCCACACGGTTTTTCCAGCTGTATTTCCGCGTCTGGTCTGACAGTCACGCCATCAGCCAGTTCGATGTGCCCGAAAAGGACCGCTTCCAGACCTATGTCAGTGCCCTTGGCGGGGTCGGATCCCCCGCTTATCGCAAGCGGGACAATATCGATGATGTCACCCGCATGCCGCTGGTTTCCCTGATGACCGCTCGGGTCAAAAGCCCCGTGCGCTTGAAGCAAATGATTGAGCAGCACCTGAAGGCCGATGTCAACATCGAGGAACACGTGCCGATCTGGCTGGAGTTCGAGGAAAACGATCAATGCCATCTGGGCCAACAAGGCAGCCTGATGGGCCAGACCACCTATATGGGCGCGCGTCTGCAATCGGTCAGCGAAAAGATACGCCTGCGGATCAACACATCCTCGATTGCAGAATACCGCAGCTATCTGCCCGGTGGCGATGCCTATGTGCAGCTGTGTGATCTGGTTTTCTGGTATCTTGGAAAAACCATAGATGTGGACATTGAACTGTCCCTGCCCCGCAACGCAGTGCCGCCCGCCAAACTGGGTGAAACGACAGAACTGGGGTGGATGGCCGCCCTGACCCAGAAAACAGATGACAACGACGATGAAATGGTAAGCGCCGCGACTTTTGCTCTTGATATAACAGCGACCAAGGCGGCAGCCTAACAAGTACAAACAGGAATTCGATTTATGACCGAAATTAGCATCGAAAAATTCGCAGGTAAAATGAACCGCGCCGGGTATGATGCGTTCATCCAGTCCATGCGCCATGCCCGAGGCGAAAAGAACCGCAATGTCGAAATGTGCCATTGGTTGTTTTACGCAATTTCGAACAAGGATTCCGATATTACAGTCACCCTGAAAGAACTGGGAATTGATCGCGGGCGTATCCTGAAAGACCTTGGCCAAGCCATGGATATGCTAGAGAAAAACATCACCGAAACCCCCGGCATTTCCGAAGGGTTGTCCGATACAATGAACCACGCGTGGACCTATGCCACCCTGTTTTTCGGCGAGGTCCAGATTAGAACCGGCCATATGCTGGTGGCAATGCTGAACGACGGCAACCTGAAACGCGAATTGTTGCTGTGCTCCTCCCTGTTTCGCGAAATCTCGGTCGAGCAGCTGGGCAAAGAGGCGCGTACCCTTTGGGCCGAATCTGAGGAAGAGGAAATGCGCCCGATGGATGGCTCGGGTCTGTCGTCGGGAGCGTCCTCGACCGCCGGACATACCGAAGGCGAAGCCGCCACAACCGCGCTTGGCCGGTTTTCCATTGATATGACCGCCGAAGCCAAGGCGGGCAAAATGGACCCTGTCGTTGGCCGTGACGAGGAAATTCGCCAGATCATCGACGTTCTGTTACGCCGCCGCCAGAACAACCCGATCCTGACCGGCGAAGCGGGCGTTGGTAAAACCGCGATTGTCGAAGGCTTTGCCCAATGTCTGGCCTCGGGCAATGTTCCCCCTGCCCTGAAAGGCCAACTTCTGTTGCGACTGGACATCGGCCAAATGCAGGCCGGTGCCTCGATGAAGGGCGAGTTTGAACAACGCCTGCGCTCGGTGATTGACGAGGTTCAGGCCTCGCCCACACCAATCATCCTGTTTATCGATGAAGCGCATACGTTAATCGGTGCCGGTGGGGCCGCTGGCACGGGGGATGCGGCGAACCTGCTAAAACCCGCCCTTGCCCGTGGAACACTGCGCACAATCGGCGCAACCACATGGGATGAATACCGCAACCACATCGAAAAAGACCCCGCATTGGCGCGGCGCTTTCAGCCCGTCATGGTTGACGAGCCTGATCTGGAAAACTGTGCCTATATGATCCGTGGCGTGCTGGAACCGATGGAAAAGCACCACAAGGTGCGCATTTCAGACGAGGCGATCGTCGCCGCCGTCACCCTGTCCGCCCGCTACCTGCCCGCGCGCCAATTGCCGGACAAGGCGGTATCACTGCTGGACACGGCCTGTGCCCGCGTCGCCATCAGCCAGTCCAGCACACCTGCCCGCATTGCCGATCTGAAACAGAAGATCCACGCGCTGGAAACCGAAATCGCGGGTAAAATCTCGCAACGTGATCTGGGCGAAACCAACGAAGACCGTCTGGCCGAGGCCGAGATCGAGTTGGAACAGATGCGCGGAGTTCTGGCCGAAGCCGAGGTGCTGTATGCCGACGAAAAGCGGGTTGTCGATGACATTCTGGCCCTGCGCAAAACCATTGCCGAAACCGAAACAGCGGACCCGGATACCAAAGCCGATGAAGATGTTTCAGTCGATACAAAACCCGAAACGGAACAGGACGAAACCCCTGAAACCGGCGATGAAACCCCCGCCCTCACCCCCGACGAAGCGCGGGCGCAGATGGCCGAAAAGATGGGTGTTCTGGAAGGGGCAAATCCGGATGATCGCATGGTCTATGCCCATGTGGATGAACAGGCCGTGGCCTCGGTCATATCGGACTGGACGGGCATTCCGGCCGGTCGCATGGTGACGGACGAATTGCAGGCCATCCTGACCCTGTCAGACACCCTGCGCGAACGGGTGATCGGGCAGGACCACGGTTTGAAAATGATCGCCAAGCGGATCGAAACCAGCCGCGCCGGCCTGTCCAACCCGAACAAACCCATCGGTGTTTTCATGCTGTGTGGCCCGTCCGGCGTCGGTAAAACCGAAACCGCGCTGGCCCTTGCCGAAAGCCTTTATGGCGGCGAGCAGAACATCATCACTATCAATATGTCCGAGTTTCAGGAAGCGCATACTGTATCTCTGCTGAAAGGCGCGCCTCCGGGATATGTCGGTTATGGCGAAGGCGGGCGTTTGACCGAAGCGGTGCGGCGCAAGCCCTATTCGGTTGTGCTGCTGGATGAGATCGAAAAAGCCCACCCCGACATTCACGAGCTGTTCTTTCAGGTGTTTGACAAGGGCATCATGGAGGATGGCAACGGACGCGCCATCAATTTCAAGAACACGTTGATCCTGCTGACATCAAACGTCGGCACCGAAGTGATCATGGAAATGGCGGACGAAGGCAACACCACCCCCGATCTGGACGAGTTGAACACAGCCATGCGCCCGTTCCTGACCGATGTATTCCCGCCCGCCCTGCTGGGCCGGATCGTAACGATCCCCTACTTTCCGCTGGGTACCAAAGTGCTGGCCGGTATCACCAAGTTGAAACTGGGGGCTGTCGCACAGCGGATGAAAACGGCACATGGCGCCGAAATGACCTATGACGATGCGGTCATTGATTACATTGTCGAGCAATGCCGCGACCCCGATAGTGGTGGGCGGATGATCGACAATATCATCACCAATTCCATCCTGCCTGATCTGTCGCGACAGGTTCTGGGGCGCATGGTTTCGGGCGACAGGATCGAACGTGTCACTGTGAAGGTAGATGATAACGCATTTTTCTATGTATTTGGAGAGGATGAGTAAGATGACCATGATTATTGGCGGCGTTGATGGAACCGGCCCATCTGAGGACGATGAATACAAAGTAGAGTTTCAGAACAGCCATGTTTCGACACTGACCAAACGCCATCCCGAATTTCTAACATCCAAATACCTGCGTGGCCCCGCTGCATTGGGGTCAGAAACCCAAGGGCTGGCAAACAACATTGCCATCTGGGTAGAGCAGCAGATGGATGTGATGAAGCTCCGGCGCAAGGAAAACCCGAATATCGACCTGCCTGACCCCCACATTTATCTGACCGGATACAGCCGGGGTGGCGCGTCGGTTATTAACGCATGCCTTCAATTGCAGGGCAAAGGAATTCCGGTCCATTGCCTGATGCTGTTTGATGCCGTGGACCGGTCAACAATTTCCGACGTCGATGTCATCCCCGGCAACGTGAAATATACCTTTCATGCCAGACGTCATCCCTCGGCCGGGTCCCGTGAGATGTTCGGAAACTGCGGTACACGGGCAGCTCCGGGTGTTAAATACGAGGAGAATTTCTTTTATTGCACCCACGGTGGTGTTGGCGGAACCCCTTGGGATACAGACAAATCAGACGGTCGCATTCATGAAATGACCAATGGCCAAAAGGCCGGAATGCTTTCTGTCGGGGCAGCAGGAGGAGCCTTGGCATATAAGGCTGCGAATGATTTTATTCGTGTCAACGACCCGACAAATGTTACTCTGGAGCAAGACAAAGCCGGATCAAAATTATCTATGGAGTGGATGTTGTCTCGAATGGCCAGCGTGCGTCACTCCAATTTGTTAACGGGCTAAGCAGGGATTGGGCGTTAAAAGAACAACCGAATTAATGTAGGTAAAAAAGGTAGCGCTAATGGCAAAAATTGAATGGGTAACAATTAAGAAATGGGGTCCGGAGCCAATTGGGGCTATTGGTTTCATTGCCAATGATGTCGTTGCGGTTGTTGCGTTCTTTGATGATCGCGACGGAGACAAGGATGGTGACGTCAGCCTGTTTGAAAAGGTGGCATTCACACTTTCCCCGGTCAGCATGAAAGGCGGAAATGTGGTCGAGGTTGCCATGCAGGCCCGTGTTGAAATGGATGTGGTCATGCGCGACCCGTCTTTTAACCAGGTTGCCATGCAGATGTTTGTGAACTTTGCCCAAGGGTTGGTGATGGATGGTATTTATGCCGCCTATTTCAGCCGGGGCGTATCGATGGCAGGCAAAGGCGTGGCCAAGATGATAACCGGCAACATGATCAAAGGGTTCGTCATCCGCAAAGGATTTGAATCCGCTGTGAAAAAGGCATTCAAGGACGCCACGGAAATTCCCGGCTCTTAGGAATTCTGGCGCAGCATTTCGTCGACTGTGGCTTTGAACAGTTTGACTTTTGCAGAGGCCGGCACCACAGCACGGACGGGCGCACTCGCTGTGCCTTTGCTGCGCATTTTCCTGTCTGCCCAGCCCTTCAGCTTGGCAACTGTATAGCTCTTCAAAAACGGATTTGCCTTGACCACGCCCTGCCCCATCAGGGCGGCAATCGTCAGGCTGTCGTCAGCACTTAGCACCTTATCCGCCCCGCCCGGCCCAAGGAAATGCGCCAGATACAACTGCCCAGACGTCGGGTTGTGACCACGGGCACGCAGGTAGGCTTCGTTTTCTTGCGCCAGACGTTTGACCATGGTGCGCGACAGGGTTGGATCGGTCCGAAGGGCCAGCAGATCGGCATGGCTCATGGCGTTGGCAAGATCGGGGCGATAGGTGCGCATCATCCGCAGCCAGGTGCTTTCGATAAACTGCCCCAGACCAGTCGCGGTCGAACGCGCATTTTTCGCCGTCGCGTTGCCAGCACTTTCCACGCGGATGATCTGGTTTACCAATTGTTCAACCGAACTGGATGCAACAGCAGTATTGCCACCCGACATAAAGGGAATTGGGTCTACAGGTTTTCCATCCTCGCGGACTTCAAAGTGCAAATGCGGCCCTGTCGAACGTCCCGTGGTCCCGACATATCCGATCAGCCCGCCTGCCCGAACCACAGTACCTGCTTTGATCCCAGAGGCGAATTTGTTCAAATGCGCATACCGGGTTTCCAATCCGTTCGAATGGGAAATGATCAGTAGATTGCCATATCCTTTTCCATCCCCCATAAAACTGACCTGACCATCGGCCGCGGCATAGACCGGCGTTCCCGTTGGTGCCGCCCAGTCGATGCCAGCATGTAAACGAACGGTTTTCAGGATCGGATGCATTCGCGGGCCGAATTTGGAGGTCATGATCCCCGCAACTGGCGCCTTGATAACCCCACCCCCCGGCGCATAGCGGCCATTGGGTATATAGCAATTATACCCGTCATTTTTCGTGTCCGGCACGACATAGCAGGGCCTGTTCCCACCCGTGCCACGGATGCCGATATATAGTATTTGCCCCTCGGTTTGCCCGTTCGGCCCGTGTTCTTTACTGTACAAAAGCGTTAGTTGATCACCGGCTTGGGCAACACTGTCCAGATCATAAGCCTTGGACATCATCACAATAATTTCCCCCACCAATTGCGTTGGAACCCCGTTGCGGATCGCAGCACTATAGAGCGCATCCAGCAAACGATATTTCCCAGCATTTTCGCCGCCGCCTTCGTCAGGTGTGGTTGAAAACGCCATGAGATTTTTTTCGATCCATGGGTCGGCCGAAACCACAATCCGGTTCCGACCAATTTGCGCAACGGATCCGAGATAACCGGTAGGAGCATATAGCGACAGTTGCAGCAGTCGTGTTTTCTGTCCAGAAGGGCGCACACGTAACGCAATGATCGAACCGATCGGAACCGTTTCCTTAACCAGAAGAAGCGTCGTAATTTCGCGGGATAACCGTGTTGCCGCCGCATCTGAAAATCCGTTATTTCTCAGAATATCCGCGAAATTTCGCGTTGCTTCGGTTTGGATGATGATGTCTTCAAAAAGGATCTCGCGGGCAGCTGTCCGACGGAGATAGGTCACACTTGTGTTGTTCTCAACCCGGGATTTTTCGATTTTCGGTTCCGGTGAACCATCCCCCGTTTCAAGGGTCACGCCGTAGCTGTCGGATAAATTTCCCGGATCAATATTCTGCACGGCCATCGGTTGCGGTGCAGCTAAGGTTCCACCGGATGGAATAAGGGAACGGCTGCGTTGGGATTGGAAAAATGCAAAATCTTCGCGTGTGGAAGGCAAGGTGGTGATCAGGTGGCGCTCTCTTACAAACAAATCATCATGGATCAGAACAAGCCGGTCAGGTTTGGGAGACGCAAATCGGGAGATATCCAGAACGGGCGGCCCTGTTAAAGTCTTTGTCCGAATTGTTGCCAAATCCTTGGAAAACCGCAGGATCATCGGATCACCCGGAATGTCGATAAAGCCGCTCACGGTGATTGCTGGGGCAACGGTAATACCGCTTTCCATTTGTGTCAGAGAAAATCCATCCTCGCGGGCATTCAGGAAATTCTTGCCAATATCGGTAAAAATCAAAATCCCGACAATGGCCAGACATGCTGGCAAAACAGCAAACAGACCTATGCGTTTGATCAAACGCCTGTTTCGGCGTCGTCTTGCACGGTCTCGCGCCTGTTGGAACTGGGGATCGACCTGCATCGGCTTTACCGGAAAACGCCGGCCGGGCTTAAGGTCCGGTTGATGGTCCGTGGAGCTGTTGGCGCAGCCGGCTTCGGGGGCGTGCGCGTGGCCGGTTTCGGGGGCGTGCGCGCAGTGCTTTGCCGGGGACGGGTTGATCCGCTAGAACTACGCCGTGTTGATGTCGCTACGGTTTGAGGCTTAGGGCAAATGACATCATCTTTTCGCAATAATTGCCGAAACACCGCAATAACCGGTTCTCTAGATGGGGGGGGATTCCCAATCTGAGCAAAATACCTATTCACAGCCGCCCGTGATCCACTTCCCCAGATACCATCTATCCGGGAAGAATAGCAGCCCATCCGGGATAGCTCGGTCTGGATTGCGCCAGCAAGGGCATTCGCAGGCGGGTCAAAGGCTCCACCGGCCAAAAGACGATCAAACAGATCCGGGTTATCGGCTCGCATTTTTTGTCTTGCGTTATAGTCCAAGGTCCCCATTTCCGTTCCGGAAATTGCCGCGCCCAGCTCGGTAGGGTTAGAAAATGAATCCCCGGGTTTTATATTGCCTACGATAATCGAAGGAGTAGGTAAGCCAGCCGCGGTTGGCTGAAACTGTTTGGCGGGATCTGCAGAAGCAGTGAAAATCCGCACAGTGTTCCGGGCCTGCGGTAATGTTTGGCCTCCTGAAAAATTTGTTACCGGTGACAGGATAGCCGAGGTGACTACCGGTTGAACGGAATCTGTCAGAATGATTGTGTCGTTTTTTACAGTTGCGATGACCATGGATGAAGCGGATGTAGATGGTTTGCCTTTGATAATTCCGGCCCTGCGCCACAAATCGAGCATCCGCTTGCGATCCTGTTCCGATAGCCGGTCAAGCATTTTAAGGTCACTTGCTGAAAGTTCTTTACCCGGTTTGTTCTGGGTGCGAACAATAAACGGATCAGACAACCATGACCTGACCCAGATATTTTCTTTATCTGACAATACATCCGACAATATTTCATTCGGTATTAGCAGAGCCTCTATGAGAGTTGTTGTGAAACTTGGCCCTGCAGTCCTTTCGGCGGGGCACATCTTTCCGGGGTCGGTTGTCTGGGCTTGAAAAACATTCTGGATATCCAATGCCAGTGCCTGCTGGCGCCCTGCCCCACCTGCATCCGTATGACACGTATCGAGAAAGACAAGCACCCGTTTCGCACCTGCTTTTTGATAGGATTTCACCAATTCATCCAAAACCCACCCTGATGGCTTGTCCAAATTTTCCAGATTAACAGATAAAAGGCGAGTTTGGTTTCCTTCAACCGCAATTATTCCGGAAAAAAACAACAGGACTGTATCTGCACTTCGATTCCCAAGAGGGTGATCCACCGCGTTGGCATTCTCAAGTCGAACCACTTCGAATCCAAGCCCGAGAAGGCTTTGGGATACGATGATGGCATTTCGTGCCGGTTCATCTAGTTTAAAATTCGAATACGATCCGTTTCCGATAACAATGGCCAGTTTCTCCAGTGCATTGGCTGGCAGGACGGTGACCATCCACCCGATAATAATGACCAGATACTTCAGCATTCCATTTTACCCGATACTCTTGGTTGAAGGCCACTTCAAATGTGCGGTGCTATAGAGGCCGTGCTCCCTTGATACAATTGTTTACCAGTCTCTTGGATACGCATAACGACTCATAATTTCAATGCCGGCCGCAAATACAGTCGGGCTAAAACTGAATCTGCAATTTTCATATATATATGGTTGATACTCCAAAGCCGCTTGAGATTCGCGTTGGACGATATATGGTTGAAAAACATTGCGGCTATTTCGCCGCACGGTGTGGTTAATGGTTGCTAATAATTGAGAGAATTGCTTTTTTGTATTAGAGGGCAATTCAGGCTTTCTGGAAAATACGCATGTTGAAGTTCGCTTCTGCATCGGGCAGTTTGGAAGACAAAGGGTTTGGGAGAAAGTGAATATGGTTACTAGTGGGCTTCGTGCCTTTGTTTGCAAGCGTCTTAGTGTATTAGCAAGCCTGTTGCAGACAAGTGCAATTGTTGGCGTCGGTTTGGGGTTGGTGCCTAGCGGTAATGCTTATGCACAGACCGTGACGTGGGATAGTGATCCAACAACAGTTAATATTCAATCCGGAGACGGGGTTTGGGATATTGGCACGACACAAAACTGGACGACGGATGGCGGCGGCACCAATACAACTTTTGCGGATACCAATGATGTTATTTTTGGTGCAACGGCAGTAGGGCCAACCGTTACATTGGACCTTCAGGTCGTCCCGAACAGCATCCTGTTTAATGGCGATAATTATACAATATCCGGAACGGGAACAATCGGGGATGGCTCTGCGCCGGTAAGCATCACCGTTAATGCCGGATTTACAGCAACGCTTGCCACCGATCTAACTGGCATATTTTTGCTGGGGGGTGCAGGAACACTAAACTATTCAGGGACAACGACAACTGTAACCCAAATGGATATTGCGTCCGGATCTACTCTTGTTAACACCGGCAACCTATCCGGAACGGTTCAGAATAACGGGACGTTGACCAACATCGGTTCATTAACCGAAGATGTCGCAAACACCGGCACCCTGACCAGCACAGGCACGATTGACGGCACGGTCAC
>CAZIDQ010000006.1:0-21335 GCA_964538015.1 uncultured Marinosulfonomonas sp. | reverse complement strand
ACGGTCACAAACAACGGCACCGCGAACCTTGAGGGCGTGGTTACCGGCGGAGTGGATAATACTAACACTGGCACTGTTGCCATTACTGGCAATACACAAGTAAATGGATCGTTCACAAATAATAATTCGGTCACCCAGCTTACCGGTTCAGATTTGACTCTGGCTGTGGGGGGAACCTTTACCAACAATGCAACGGTAGATGCCGGAGCCAGCGGGTCTTTGTCCGTGACGGCCGGAACAATTGTTCTGGGAACAGCATCAGTATTGAACGGAGATGTTCGGCTGACCGGCGGGATCATCAATGATGGCACTATCAACTATACCGTCGATACAGATTTGAACGGGTCAATGACAAATAATACTACCGGATCAATTCTGGTGGATGCGACGGTTACAAGCAATGGTTCGTTTTTTAGTAATTCCGGCGGAGTCGATGTAACGAATAACGGCACTTTGACCGGTATTTCCGCGCTAACCAATAGCGGGGTAGTGAATGTTGCGGCAGGCGGGACAATCAGTGCTGCCACAATGACCAATCTTGCTGGCGGCACCCTGACAAATGGTGGCACTTTGACTGGCGACATCACCAATAATACAGGTGGAACACTAGTTAGCACCGGCACGGTTGACGGCACAGTTACGAACAACGGCACCTTAACGACAGAAGGCACCATTTCCGGTGACCTGAACCAACTGGGCGGCGCATTGACCATTTCAAATGATCTGGCCGTGGGCGGCACTTTTAACAATGACAGCAACATCGGCACTGTTACGCCAAACCTGACTGTCGGGGCGTTGGATAACTCCGGCACAATGGTTGTGCAGGGCAATCTGACATCGACCGGAGGTGTCCTTGCCAATACTGGTTCCGGCAACCTGACCCTTGCGGGGACAACAACGGGGAATGTCACTTCGGGTGCCGGCGCAACGCTTGTTCTCACCGGAAATCTGACCGGAAACCTGACGACATCAGGAACAACCAGCCTTGAAAACCAGATCACCGGAGGCCTGACAATTCTTGGCGGGCAGACGGATTTGACGGGCAACCTTGCGGTTGGTGGAGCAGTCAACAATTCCGGCGCCTTGGTTTTGGATTTGGGCGAAACCCTGACAGCAGCCGGCAATGTGGCAAATGGCGGGACACTGACCAATGCAGGCACGGTTGTTGGCAATGTCACGAACACCGGCGGGCTGACCAGCACGGGTACAATTAACGGCACGGTTACGAACGACGGCACCGCAAACCTTGAAGGTGCGGTCACCGGCGGGGTAAGCAATTCAACCGGCAGCACTCTAACGGCAACGGGGAATCTAACCACCAATACCCTGGCCAATAGCGGCACGATGACAGTAGCGGCGGGAACGACAACAAATGTCACGACCAGCCCTGTCACCAATGCCGGCACTCTGACGGTGAACGGTACATTGGGTGCTGATGTGACCAACAGCGGAACGTTGGTCAATACCGGTAATGTTGGCAGTGTTACCAATACTGGCACCCTGACCAGCGCTGGCACGATTGGTGGCAATGTAACAAACAACGGCACCGCGAACCTCGCGGGGACGGTCGTCGGAGGGATGACCAATACAAACGGCAGCACTCTGACCGCAACAGGCGATCTGACGGCCAATTCTTTAGCCAACGATGGCATGATGACAGTAGCTGCGGGAACAACGACGAATATCACGACCAGCCCTGTCACCAATGCCGGCACTCTGACGGTGAACGGTACATTGGGTGCTGATGTTAATAATTTAGGCTCGGTCGTGTTGAATAACGGATTGAATGGGTCGCTAACAAGTATCGGAAATGCCGTTATCGGCGGCACGATCACTGGGAATTTTGACTATTTGGGCGGGCCTTTGACGCTTGGTGGAAACGTTACCGTTAATGGCAATTTTACCTCTTCTGCCGATTTCGGAATTATGTCGGGGCAAACCATAACTGCAAACACCTTTACGAATAATACAGATACTACGCTGTCTTTGGCGGGCACGCTGGTCGCGACCAACGCCCAGAATAACGGCATAATAGATGCAAGCAGTGGCGCTAATATTACGACTGCAATTACAAATAACGGTTTAATAAACACATCTGGAAATCTGACTTTTGGAGCCAATCTGGTCAACAACGGGACAATTGACATGGGCGGCAATGCAACTGCCGGTGACATTGTAAACGTTGCTGGTGACATGATTGGTAATGGCGGCACATTCAATATTGATCTTGATCTGGGAAGTGGTGTCACCGACATGGTTACTGTCGCCGGCACGGCATCAGGCCACTATGTGCTGAACTTTAATATTATCGGAACGCCTACTGATCCTCCGGTTCGGGATTTTCTGGTTGTTGATGTGAATGGATTTTCAGGTCCTAATCAATATCAAGTCGTTAATCTACCATTTGGATCCGAACGCATCATTTACACTGGAAGCCAGCTCCCTTCTGGAGATTTTCATGTTATTGGCCAATTAAACCCCGGCGTTGGTTCCCTGTCGGGTAGCGTTACTTTGACCCAGTCCCTGATCGGTGCAGTTATTAACCGGCCTTCCAGTCCATTTGTCGTAGGTTTGGCATATGAGGAAAAAGAAAAACCTTGTGGTATTGGTGGCTGGGCCAGAGCGATTGGCGGGTATGCTGATGCCAGCGGGACAACAGCAAATGGCACTAGCGTTTTGGGGAGCGAGATTTCAGCCAACTATGCCGGGTTACAATTTGGCGGCGATTTGGCCTGCTTCGATGGCCATTACAATGGGTGGGATTTGGCATTTGGTGGGATTGGCGGCGTAAATACCGGAACAACCCAGCAGCCGGTTTATGCCGTAGATGTCGCTGATCCAAACTTGCTGACCAGCACCCTGACAAGCGTCACGACCACAGATTTTGATCAGAAGTATCTGGGCCTATATTTGGCTGCTGCAAAAGGCCCCTTTTCTGCTGATCTGCAATATCGCCGCGAACGTACCGATTTTGTACTGAATAACATTCCAGCCGCAGTTGGCTTTTCTGGGTTGGGTCTTACTGATGTCCCGCTAGAAACAAATGCGGATACGTTTAGCGGATCACTTAGCTATGCATTCAAATTAAAAGGAGAAGGTTGGGGTTTTATTCCTACCGCAGGATTTGCCTATAGCCAGATTAAATCTGATTTAATCACTTTTGATGATGGTGCTACATTGCAGATAAAGGACTCAAGTAGCAGATATGTCTTTGCAGGGGCGACTCTTTCAAAGATGACCTTTGGAAAGGCTGGCGATTCTGCTTTAACCCGGTTCATTACAGCAACTATCTATCAGGATCTGTCGCCAGATACTGAATCGGTTTACACAGGTATCAATGGCGCAATAGATAATTTATCATCCAGTAGTCTGGGGTCTTATCAAGAATTGAGTGTCGGGCTGAACTATATCAAAGTGTTGAACAGTGGCAGTGCCCGCGCGGCGCGTCAGTTTAACGCCAGTGTCCGAGTGGATGCCCGTTTCAGTAGCACACTTAACAGTGCCGGGCTTACGGCTCAGGTTCGCTGGCAGTTCTGATTTGTATGATAAAGGACGAGTAATCACATGCATTGTAATCGTCAGTTGCAGACTTGGCGCGATAGGGCATCTGAAGTATACGAGGCGGGAAGTAATGTCTGGTTCCTAGAAAGATTGGGGTTCTATGTCGTGGTTTAGCAAGGTTGCCTGGAAAGAGGGTTTGTTTTTACAGCCCCAACATTTGCAGCAATCAGATCGATATACTGAAAAACTGATAGAATCGCGGACCCGGGTAATCACCCCATACCCTTGGGGCATTACCGAAATGCGTCTGGACAGGGACATGGCGCAGCAAGGGCGCATTGGTCTGCTAAGCGTCACGGGTATTATGCCGGACGGTATGCCGTTTGATGCCCCCAACCACAGCCCACTGCCTCTGCCGGTAGTTGTGCCCGAGGATGCAACCGGTCTGTTTATCTGGCTGACGGTTCCCGATATTTCCCCGCAGGGCCGCGAGGTCGGATTTGACGAGGATGCGGCATCAACCCGCTACCGCCTGATAACCGAAGCGGTGGCGGACAACGCATCAACCGCACGGGCCGAGCAAATATTGGAAATCGCGGTTCCGCGGCTGGAATTGACCATACGCAAAAGCCCCAAACCGGGGTATCAATGCCTGCGGCTGGGCCGGATTAATGAAATCCGTGACGGGATCATTTCTGTCGATGATACAATCCCGCCTCCGTCCATGGTTCTGGCCGCCCACCCGGTTATTACAGGGTTCCTGACCCGCGTAATCGGTTGGGTCGAAGCCAAGCTGGAAAATCTGTCGCGCTATGCGGCCGATCCGACTGCGGGTGGCGGGATGCAGGCGATTGACTACCTGATGCTGATGACGCTGAACCGCGAAATCGGTATCTTACGCCATTACAACACCACCCACGCAATCCACCCCGAACGCCTGTATGAACGGCTGGTGGGACTGGCGTCGGAACTGGCCACGTTTGACCACAACACGCGGTTGGCCCCGACCTATACGCCCTATGACCACGCCGACCTGAAAAAATGTTTCACGCCTATTGTGCGCGATATTCAGCACCTGCTATCGCGCGATGTTGGCCGGGCTGTGCGCTTGAATCTGGTTCGGGTGCGCCAGAATTCCTATCTGGCCGAAGTGGCAGACCGCAACCTGTTCCGCGAAGCCACATTTGTAATCGAGGTCGAAACCGGCAAACCGTTAACCCAAGTGCAGCAACAGTTTCCGGAACTGTGCAAAGTCGGCCCCAACACGCGGATGAGCGATATCGTCAAAAACAACCTGCCGGGCGTCGGATTGACCCATTTGCCCAATCCGCCGCGCCAGATTCGTGTTCTCTCGTCTAATGTCTATTTCGTGCTCGATAAAAACACGCCACTGTGGAAGGAATTCTCGGTGGCACCGGCGATCGGTATGCATTTTGCCGGTGACTGGCCCGAGCTGAAACTAGAGCTTTGGGCCATTCCGGAGAAAACCTGATGGGACAGGACGACGACGGCAAAACGGTATTTGGCGGCAAATTGCCCGACCCGGATAAACCGCTATCTTCGCCTGAATCAGAAAGCCCCTTTGCACGGCCGGCAAGTCCTGTCGCCCCTTCACCTGCGGGCGCGGACCGGACGATTATTGGCGGCGCCTTGCCACCGCAAACGCCCCCGCCAAACCGCGCCAGCCCCTCGGGCGGGTTTCAACCCATGCCGGCAACAGACAGCGGAAACACATGGCTGGGCGGCCCTTTGCCCCAGTCGGCAACCTCGGAAATCGGCAGCAGTTCAGCAGATACACAGCAAGGGTTCTTTCCCAATCTGCCCTCGGACGCACCGGCCGCCCCTGCCCCGCAAGGCCCGCGCATTCCGCTGGACAAGGCATTGCAAGCCGCTGGACTGGGCAATGGGGGTGCGACCAACCCGCTGATCGCCGAAGCCGCGAATTTGCTGATCCTGTTTGGCCGTTTGCGCACCGGTCTGGTCGAAATGGACGCCCAGCCCCTGATGGAACACGTCACCCGCGAGATCGAGGCGTTCGAGCGCGCGGTGATCGCCAAAGGCATTGACCCACACGAGGCCATGGTGGCCAAATACGCATTGTGCGGCACGGCGGATGACATTGTACAAAACCTGCCCGGCGCGGATCGCGGCGTCTGGATCCAGTATTCGATGGTCGCGCGGTTCTTTCACAAACGCGATTCCGGTGTCGGTTTTTTCCAAGAGGCGGAAAAGGCGATGCAAGCCCCCGGCCAGCGCTATCATCTGCTGGAACTGATGCTGGTTTGCATGTCACTGGGGTTTGAGGGACAGTATCGCACGATGCCAAACGGCATTGCCGAACTGGCGCGCATTCGGCGCGCGATCTATGAAACTCTGCGCCGCGTCACCCCCCGCCCCGACGAAGATATTTCCGTTACATGGCAACCGGTTCTGCTGGGCAAACGCCGCAGGTTCTGGAACATACCGGTCTGGGCCATATTTGCCATGTCCGCCCTGTTGATTGTCGGATTTTTCGCCACGCTTAGCACGATCATCAACCGTGACGGCTCAACCGTTGCGAACCGGCTGTTCCTGATGCACCCAACGGATCAAAACATAGCATTGGGCCGCAGCGCCCCTGTTCAGGCTTTTGTCGCCGAATCCGGCCAATTGGAGCGGATCAAACAAGCACTTGCCCCCGAAATCGAAAATAATTCGGTCGAAGTGGGGATGAAGGGCGAATATATTTTCGTGCGTGTTGGAAACCTGTTGCTGTTTTCCAGCGGTAAGGCGGATGTACGTAAAGAATTCGCGCCATTAGCAAAGCGCATTGCCGAAACGCTGGAAAAGGAAAGCGGCCCGATCCGTGTTCTGGGCTATACGGATAGCCTGCAACCTTCGGGGCGTGGACGGTATAAAACCAATCTGCAACTGTCCGTTGCACGGGCAGAAGCCGTTGCCGACCTGCTAAAAGGGCTGGTTTCCGATCCGACACGGGCAACCGTCGAGGGACGCGGTGCCGCCGATCCGATTGGCGACAACAAAACCCGTGAAGGGCGCGCCATGAACCGTCGGGTCGAAATACTGATTGCGCGGGAGGGTACGTTTTGAGGCTGTTTGGATTTTTCCGACTTCCGCGACTTCGCATCAAAGGGGCCGGATGGATGCGTATCCCGCTTTTTATCCTGGGGCTGATCTGTTTCGGGCTGGCCGTCTGGTTTGGCGGCCCGATGACCGGCATCGATTTCTTTGCCAAAGTCTGGGTTCGGGTCACCATTATATCGGTGGTGGTCGGCATTTTCATTCTGGTCTGGTTTATCCGCTGGCGTCGCCGCCGCAAGGCCGCAAAAGAGCTGGAAGAAACACTTATTCCTGCCGAACCTGTTGGCGACGGCAAAGAATTGGGCGAGCGCATGACCCAAGCGCTGGCAACCCTGAAGAAATCCGGCGGCAAGGCCTATCTGTATGATCTGCCGTGGTATGTCATCATCGGCCCGCCGGGTGCCGGGAAAACCACAGCGCTGGCAAATTCGGGGATCGAATTTCCGCTGGCGGGCGGCACCGAAGGCTTTGGCGGCACCCGTTATTGCGACTGGTGGTTTGCCGAAGACGCGATCATGATCGACACCGCTGGCCGCTACACCACGCAGGACAGCAACGCCGAGGCAGACGAGGCAAGCTGGACATCCTTTCTGGAACTGCTGAAAAAGGGTCGGCCGAAACAGCCGATCAACGGCGTGATCCTTGCCTTTTCGGTCGAGGATATGATGACAGCGGGGGATGCACAGATTGCGGCCCACGCGGATACTGTTCGCAAACGTCTGGCGGAAATCCACGAGGCGCTAAAGATCGATTTTCCGGTTTATGTGCTGTTCACAAAGGCCGATCTGATTTCCGGGTTTCGGGAATATTTCAGCAGTTTTAGCCTGAACCGGCGCAACAGTGTCTGGGGTGTGACCTTTCAGACCAAAGACCGCAAGGCGCTGACCCACGAAGGCGTGCCTGCCGAATTTGACAAGCTGGTGTCGCGCCTATCGGACGAGGTGATCGACCGCCTAAGCGAAGAACCCGACAGCGAAGCGCGCATCGCCATCTTTGGCCTGCCCGGCCAGATGGCCTCGCTTCGCGACGGGGTGTCGGATTTTCTGCGCCGCGTGTTCGAGCCAACCCGCTATAAAACCAACGCCATTCTGCGCGGATTCTATTTTACTTCAGGCACACAAGAAGGCACCCCGATTGACCAGATTCTGGGCGCCATGTCGCGTGTGGGCGAACAATCAATCGAGTTTCAGCCGTCATTCATGTCGGGTCAGGGCAAAAGCTATTTCCTGCATGATTTGCTAAAGCGGGTGATCTTTGCCGAGCGCGACTGGGTTTCGCATGACAAAAAGGCCGTGCGCCGCTCAATGATCTGGCGCAGCATTGCCGCCAGCATTATCGGGCTGGTCACGGTCGGCATGTTGGGGGCTTTTGGCTATAGCTACTGGCAGAACGCATCCCTGATCAAAACCGCTGACGCCGAGGCCGCAAGATATGCACGCGCCGCCGTGACGGAAATCAAACGCGATTACATTGATGATCCCGAGCTGCGCCCCATCCTGCCCCATCTGGAAACCCTGCGCATGATGCCCGCCGGATATGGCGACAGCGAAGACACCACCCTGTGGGAAGGCTTCGGATTGGGACAACGCGACCGGCTGCAAAATGCGGCCACGGATTCCTATTCGGATGCGCTGGAACGGATGCTGCGCCCCCGCCTGATCCTGGCGCTGGAACGCGAGATGCCGCAGATCATCCGTTCGGGTGAAACCACCGACATTTATCGTGCGCTGAAGGTTTACATGCTGCTGGGTGGCCAAGGCGAACACACGGATGACGATGCCGTCAAAAGCTGGTTTGCCGAAAGCTGGCGGCAGAAATTCACCGGACGCAGCGGCATTGATACCCGCGATCAGCTGGCCCGCCATCTGGACGCGATGCTGCAACTGGACGATAGTCGCGATTTGCTGGTCGATATAGATACGGCCACCATCAAAGCCGCCCGCGATGCCATTGTGCAACTGCCACTGGTCGATCAAGCCTATGCGCTGATCATGGACCGCGCCGATACGGCTGGCCTGTCGGACTGGTCGCTGACGGAACGCACCGGCGGCAACGCGTCGCTTGTGTTCTCGACCCGCGACGGGGCCGATATGAGCGAGCTCCACGTGCCTGCCGTCTTTACCTACGAAGGGTTCTGGTCCTATTTCTATCCACAGCTGGAAGTGGTTGCAGACCGTCTGCGCGACGATCAGTGGGTGCTGGGCGATTCCGCCCGTCTGGTTGAATTCGATGCCCAGCTGGACCGGCTGGACCGCGTGTTAATGGAGCGCTACCGGCGCGATTTCAAAGCGGCGTGGGATGGTGTTTTCAACAACCTGTCGCTGAACTCGATGGTTTCCGACAAACCACAATATAATGTGTTGGGGGCTGCGGCCTCGGCCTCGGCCTCGCCGTTATTGCTGCTGGTTAAAGAAGTCGAAGCCGAAACCCGCCTAACCCGTGAATTCGAAGGGCTGGAAGGGTTGACCCCCGAAGCCCTTGCGGGTGGCGGAGGTGATGCCGCTGGTGATGTTCAAAATGCTGTAACACAGCGGATGCGAAGCCGGTCGTCCGGGATACAACGCATCTTGTTTGATGCCTTGAGCAGCGGTGCCGGAGGCAAAGCCCAAGGACGGGTCACAGGCGGGTCCTCGGAGGGCTCGGTCACCCGCCCGATCGAGCGGATAGAAGAGGAATTCACCCGCTGGCATACCCTGCTGGAAGGCGAAATCGGACAGCGTCCGATTGACGCCGTTCTGGGAAATCTGGGAGCGATCTGGACGAACCTGCGGTTGGCCGACACCAACCCAGCACAATTTTCCGCCGAGCAACCGAGATTGCTGAACAACCTGACGCAATATAATTCGCAACTGCCCGAAACGCTGGCCGGCCTGATCAACAAAGCCGACAATGACTTTCGCCAAGGGGCTGCCGACAGCAATCTAACGGAAATGAATCGTGCCCTGACAAACCAGATTACATTCTATTGCCGCGAAAACATTGCCACTGCCTATCCGTTCGGACCACCTGCCCGCAGTCTTTCGATCAGCAATTTCAGCAAATTCTTCGGGCCGGGTGGCGATATGGACCGCTATTTCTCCACACATCTGGAACAATATGTCGAACGCACCCCCGAGGGGCTGCAATACCGTGCCGACAGTGCGTTGGCCGGGCGTTTGTCGCTGCGCACCCTGCGCCAGTTTGAGCGCGCCGAGAAAATTCGGCAGGCCTTTTTCGCCGGCGGCGGTACCAGCCCACAAGTGGAAATCACCGTTGCCCATGTGGACAGCCACAACAGAATCAAAAGCGCCCTACTGGTGATCAACGATATGCCCATCCCAACCCAGAAAGGCGATATGCCCCGCACCATTGTTTGGCCCGGCACCGGCAAGGCAACGGTTCTGCAAATCAGCCCTGCCCGCAATCGCGAATCCAAGCTGGAATTCAACGGAAGTTCCTGGACGTTCATTGATTTCCTGAAAGCCGCCACATCAAAAACCCAGCGCGGCGATACCCTGCGGGCAACTTATACCATCGGCGGGCGCACAATCACCTATGACTTTACCATCAACGCGATAACCAATCCCTTTACCATGCGCGAGATAAAGGAATTCGAATGTCCGCAAAGTCTGGAATAATGGGGCGAACCAAACCGGCATGTTAGGCATATACGGAAAACACCCCGCCTTTGGCGATTTCATTTCCCACGGGGTATCGCCACGTTTTCGGACGGCAATAGAGCCTTGGGTCGGGCAAATACTGACCGACGTGCGCGACCATCTGGGGGATGGCTGGCAACCGGTCTATGACAATGCCCTGCCGCTCAGGTTCTGGCTGGGGGCCCATGTATTTGGCGAAAGCAATCTGCGCGGTGTCATTCTGTTTGGGCACGACAAGGTCGGGCGGCGCTATCCGTTGGTCATTGCCCACGAGGCAAACGGCCTGCCCGCCCCTGTGCTGGATCACGGGCAAGGGTTTTATGACACCGTTCAAAGCGCACTGGAACAGGCGTTTCAGAATACAGAACTGAACCCCGCAACGGTGCTTGCCGCACTCGGCGACGACGACAATGACGACACCGCTACCGAACCGGAACCGGCAACGCTTTGGGCGGCCAACCCTGACCCGCAAGTCGAAGAACTGCTAAAGGCGGTTTGTGCCACGGATCACCAGCGCGCGGCGGAATATCGCAGCTATTGGTGGCGGGCGGGCCAGCAGGGCTCGGCTTCGACATTCCTTGCCACGCAAGGCATGCCCGATGCTGCCGAATTCGCCTGGCTGTTGACCGGCCTGCAAACCCAAGCCCTGCAACACCCCGACCCGTCGCATACAGACGCCCAAAGCATGTAATTGTAGAAAGCCAGATTTATGACCGGTAATAGTGTTTTCAGTTTCGAGGTTGGCCATGCAACCAACACAGGCTGCGTGCGGGATCACAATGAGGACAGCTATCTGACCCGGCCCGATTTCGGGCTTTGGGTTGTGGCCGATGGCATGGGTGGACATGCCGCTGGCGATTTTGCAAGCCAGACAATCACAGGATTGGCTGAAACGGTGGGCGTTGCCAGTTCGGCGCAAGACCTTCAGGCGCGGTTTATGGAGCGGCTGACGCGGGCAAATAGCATGATCCGCGATCACGCCGTAACGCTTGGCGGGGCGACTGTCGGTGCCACGCTTGTTGCTTTGCTGGCATTCGAGGATGCCTATGCCTGTATCTGGTCCGGTGACAGCCGGATTTACCTGTTGCGAGACGGGGTTCTAACCCAGCAGACAACCGACCACACCGAGGTTCAGGCCCTGCTGGAAGCCGGAACAATCACCCCCGACGAGGCCACGGACTGGCCTCGTAAAAACGTTATCACCCGCGCAATCGGGGTAACGGACGAGCCAAATTGCGACATTGTTAGCGGCGTATTGCAGGCGGGGGATGTGTTTTTGCTGTGCTCGGACGGGTTGACCGAACATCTGGCCGATACAGACATCAGCCGGATACTGACTGCTGGCCCGGCGCAGGGTATTTGCGATGCGTTGATAGGAGAAACCCTTGCGCGCGGGGCAAAGGATAACACCACCGCCATTGTGATCCGCTGTCAGCCCGGACATCCGGAGGCCATGAAAAATGGCCAATAAGGACCACGAAGAGAAGACCTCAGAGGCAAAAGAAACCGTAGACAAAACAGTAATTTCCCAAGCCCCCGTGGGTAAAGAGACCAAAGCGCCCAAAGAACCGCCAGACTCCGGCCCGTCCGTTGTTTTGGGGGCGTTGATCAACAACAACTATCGGGTTCAAAAACTGATTGCTGCTGGCGGCATGGGTGAAGTGTTCAGCGGTGAAAATGTCCACACCGATGATCCTGTCGCAATCAAGATCATCCTGCAATCGCTGGCGCGCGATGAAAAGGTTGTTACCCTGTTCAAACGCGAGGCGCGTATTCTGGGCCAACTGTCGGACGAGGCCATCGTTCGCTATCACAACTTTGTCCATGATCCCGATCTGGACCGGTTCTGTCTGATCATGGAGTTCATCGACGGCATCCCGCTGTCGGATTACGTCAAACAGACCGGCCCCTTGCCGCTGGAGGCCGCCAAGCGCCTGATGCTGCGCCTGTCATCCGGTCTGGAAAAGGCCCACAAACGCGAGGTGACCCACCGCGACCTGTCGCCCGACAACGTGATGTTACGCAACGGGGATGTGGATCAGGCCGTGTTGATCGACTTTGGCATCGCCAAATCAACCGAAATGTCGGATGGCACTTTGCATGGTCAGCTTGCCGGCAAATTCAAATATATCTCGCCTGAACAACTGGGCCATTTTGACGGGTTGATAGGGCCACGCACGGATGTTTACGGGCTGGGCCTGCTGGTGGCTGCAGCGGTCTGTGGCAAAGCCCTCGAAATGGGTAGTTCGGTGGTTGAAGCAGTTGATGCGCGGCGCAGTATTCCCGACCTGTCTTGCGTTTATCCCGAATTGCGCCCCCTGCTGGCCCATATGCTGGAACCCGACCCGGTGAACCGCCCCGCGCGCATGCTGGATGTGGCCCGAATGGTGCAGAACCCGTCTTTGATTCCCGCACCGTATTCGGGTGCTACAAGCCCCCCCCAACCTGACGCCCCTGAACGTACTATCATTGCGACGGCCCAAATCCGGGAGGCAACCGGGCTACAACAGCCCCCCGGCGCGGCCCAGCCGATTTCCATTTCCCCCACAGCGTCGGGCGATACGTCCCAAAGCCCCTTTGGCGGCGGAAGTGCAGCACCGTTTTCCAGCGGGACAGTCGGAACCACCCCCGCCGATAGCCCGACCAGCACAGAGCCTAAATCGCGCAAGGCGCTTTGGGCAACGGCAATTGTCGCCATCGCATTGACCGCTGGCGGCGCTGGCTGGTTTGTGATGAACCGCGACACTATTACGACGCCCCCAGCGCCCCAAGAAGTGCCGCAAACAACACAGGCCGAGCCTGAAAAAGTACCGCTTCCGCCACCCGATAAATCCACCCGCGAAGGGTTCCTTGCCACCTATCGGGCAGGACCGTGCAGTTATGTAACGCGGGCCTCAACCGGATTGAATTCCGGAAAGCTTGTCGGGTTTGCCCCCGAGGCGGAGCGGTTTGAAACCCTTCCCAGCGCCTACTCGCGGGCATTCGGCGCTCAACCAGATGTTGTCGAGCGCATCATCAATCCGGCCCAATGTGCAGCCCTTGACCTGCTGCGCGGGCTACAAGGGCGCAAGGCCCCTCCCCCTATCATGATGCTTGATGCGGACATTTTGCAAAGTGGCGGCACGGTTGTTGGGCGCATACGGGAAACGCGGGGTCGTTCTTTATGGCTGTTTCTAGTCAGTGCTGAGGGCGGTGTTCATAATCTGTCACCACGGCTTAAATCACAGCCGGATGGCAGCTATGTATTCAGTTTTGGTCTAGCCTTGGCTCAAGGTAGTGCGTCTACCCCGCAATTGATTATTGCTCTTGCCTCGGAGACTCCGCTGCTAAGTGCCGCAGCGGGGGGGGGAGGAGCCGAGGCAGGATCGCTATTACCACTGGTCATGACCGAAATCGAAGGCAGAGGGGGTAAGGCCGCAGCAACTGCCGCCTTTTTCCAACTGAAGCCGTGATCCCCAACTAATTTACGGGCAAAACGCGACCAAATATCAACGCACCTGAAACGGAACCAGAGCAAGGTTGATATTCTCGCCCTGTTCGGTTTTCAGGCCCGCAAAGAAATCTGCTGCCGTATGCCCTGCACGCGAACTAATGGTTTCGGGTCGATTTGGTGTCGTGATTGCGAATAAAATCTGGTTTGTATCCCGTGCGGCCCCGGACCGGGTTACCGGAATATCAAACTCGGCGCGACCTGCTGCAAAGCTGGTAAAACGCCTTAAATCCTGCACGACACCGTTGTCATCAATAAGCAATAACGACGTATACATTCCTGCGATTTTATCTATCGACCCGACTAAATTCCCGCCATTGCTTACAATTTGCGAGCGCAGATTTAGCGACAAACCGAATAGCGGGTAGTTTCTGTTTTCACGCACCAGATCCAAAACCGGGCATTGACGGGAATCGACAAGAATTGACCGGTGCGCAAACGGCGCCGTTTCCTTATTCAAAACAGCATCTACAAACGCGTTGATAGTACGATCATTATCTGCAACGACAACAACCAGAGGGTCACCTACATTGTCGCGTTGTGGAATGGCTATCAGACACGGGTCACCCAACCGGTTGCGGATTTCCTGAATTAGCTGGTTCATAAACTGGTCTTCCGGTGCCGGTTTCTCCGCTGGCGGGGGCGACGGGGAATTCTGGCTGATATTTGTCTTATTTAGCGGACTTAAAGTAACCGAAGTTAAAAATGAGGACGTTTCTTGCTGCTTTATCGGCAATGCGGCCAACCGTTCGGGGGTGACGGTTACTGGCGTGGCGCCAAACAGTGTAGATTCATCGTCCGGGCGAACGGGGCTTAAGCGGATCATTTCAACAGGCTGGACCGGTTGTACGTGTTCCGGCTCGGGTAAATCGGCCACTTGAGGTTCGGTTGCGGATTCCACATCTGTTTCGGGTGCTGTGGGGGTTAGCGTTTGCTCCGCGGATTCAGTTTCCGGGAAGGTTAGTGGTTCCACCTTTGCATCAATGAGAACACCCCCTCCAGTTTCCGGTTCGGAAACCATGACCGTGCTGACCGTAATTTCGGGTATGATCAATGGTGCTGTTTTTGGCATTTTCCCGGCTGGCCACAGGTCAAAAACGGAAATGAAAATCAGAGCATGCGCAATCGCGGATAGGGAAAATGCCGCCGCCCAATACATGCGCTGATCTAAATTCTGGCGCAAGATCACGGGGAGTCCCGCTTGTGCAATGTCACAAGCCTGACTTCGGTTCCCTGCAATTCGGGCCGGTTAATAATAGCCAACAGCGTATTGGCGGGGGCTGTGCGGTTGATCAGCAGATACAGCACCACCGGGACCGGTAAATCCGTTAGCGCCAAATCCAGATTTTCGGGCACAATTTCTGCTCCATTCAAGGCCCAGCTACCATCCTTGTTGATCACCAGAATTGGTTGGGGCAATTGATCCAATGGCAGTTCCGTGGTTTCGGAAAGCTCCATATCCGCCCCTGCCGGATTTAACAAACGGCCTGTTGCAAGAAAGAAAAAGATCAACAAAAGAACGATGTTGACGATAGCCAGAGACACGTCCATATGCGCCGGTGCACGGGTGCGGGCCAATGTTTTTTTCATGGGTTTTCGCCTCCATACACCTGACTGACAATCTGGATTTGTTCAATGCCGCCCGCTGTCAGTTTTTCAAGCACGACGGCAAGGTCCTGCACCTGCGCCGACGGGGTCGAAATCAGGACGACTTGCGGCGTTCCGATTGCTTTTAGGGCATTGGTCAATTGTGAAAGCTGCCCAAAACCGAAACGCTGTCCGTTCGCAACAATGCCACCGTTATCAATCTGCCAGATAGCGGATTGCACATTTGCGGATTGCGGTTGAGGTGGATTGGCCTGGTTGTCCGACGCGGGTGATGGCGAACCGGGACCGCTTTGCAGAGTTATCAGAGAATACGGCGTCAGACTGGAGGTTAGCATGAAAAAGATCAGCAATTGAAACATAGCATCAGCCAATGGCGTCAGCGCAAAGGTATAGCGCCGCGTTGATCTGGGTAAATTGGTGATTCTGCCTGTTGCCATATTACACCCCCAACCTTACTTGCCGGTCGCAGTCGAGCCTACCCGGCCATAAATCACAACGGATACCAACGTTTCGATCGCTTGCCTTTCGCCGTCTATCCGGCTTTCCAGCCAATTGGCGGCAAAAAAGGTCAACAAGGCTATGGCCAGACCAATTGCTGTCGTCATCAGTGCCGTCCAGATTCCACCTGCCAGCAAGGCTGGATCAGCCGCTCCCTGCGTTGCCGCCAGTACTCCGAACGCATCGATCATACCAATAACCGTACCCAGCAATCCCAGCATCGGCGCGGCCTGCACCACAGCCTCGAGCAGGCGCATCCGCCGGGACATCGAAGTAAGTTCCACCAACGCCGTCTGACGGCCAAGTTCCTCGGCGTAGTCATTGTCATTAGGACGCGCCTGAAGCGCGGAAAAGACCGCTTCCAGAACCCGCGCCAAAACGGTTTTTCGATTTCCGGCAACCCTTCTTGCCTCGTCCGGGCGCCCGTTTAACCAGTGGTCTACAATAGTTTCTGCGTTCTGGTGTTTGCCAACCCCCATGCGTGAAAACTGGATCAGCTTGTAAAACGTTACGGTCAACGCCAAAATGGACAGGATGGCAAGGGTGGCGAAAACCGCAATGGTTGCGGGATTAAACGCAGATAGATCGGGGGCGTTCATTCATCAGGCTCCAGGAATTGATGGGAATATCAGTCGGTTACTATCAGATCCTACAGGCCGAATTCTATACCGGTGCGGGATTTTGTGGATAGGCCGCTTAGACAGAAATCAGCCGCTTCGGAGTTTTCTGAAAGCGTACATTGGGCCACATCATTCACAATAATTCGCGAAATGTTGCTGCATTGCTGGTCGGCAAGGTTAAACAATGCAATTTTGGTTTTACCACGGGTTAGCGCTCCGAACTCCATAACAAGAATCCGGCGAACAATCCCCTCGGCATCAAAGACACCAACCTGATAGGCGATCTGTTTCAGACCAGTTTGGCTGTGGTTTGTAACCACAAATGTCAATTGGCAGCCTGCATCTGCAGTGCTGGAAGCATTGTTTAGCTCCAGAGAAATTATTGGGGTTTGCACTTGGGCTTCGGTTGTCGTTTGGGCTGTCACACCACTGGCGATTGAACCTGCAACAAGAAGCGCGAAGATACGGGAGAATACTGTGGGGGAAGCCATTTTAGTCCTCAAATAATACTCGGCGCTATAAAAGCATTACGCATACCGACAGAAGGTTTAATTGGGCCAAAATACCGGAATACTGTCAACCATCGTTTAGCGGAAAACACCAATTGTCCATAACTCACCAATACGTGTTACCTGCGGGTTATCTTGCGATTGAGGTGCTGTCTCGCCGCTGTATTCCACAGACCGTTGCGGAATTATGCGGGCAGGCGGCCGTGGCGATTTTTCAATGGCACCAACCCCATTGGCGCCGGTTTTTATGCCCGGACCAACCTCAAGGCCCAATGACGCAACAACTGGTGCTGGCACATTATCCGCGTTTCCTTTGATTGGACGGGGCGCCGTTGGTTCAATCGTGTTTTGCGTTAAAGTAGACGCCATCAAAGGCGGTCTCGAATCTGATTCCTCGGCAACAAGGCTGTGCGCAGTTGTCAACGCATATGCACTGCCTATTGAAAGTAAACCAAAAGCAATTCCTATAAAAACCTTAGAGGACATACCAGATACCTTGTGTGATCGACGCCTTCGCTATATCAGATTATTTCAGTTTTCACAACTTTTGGGTGAAGGATGGCGATTTCAAGCATATTCTGGAAATATCGATTGCATTTACGCCACATGACAGAAGGTTTATGGCCATATCGTCTGCAGCAAAGACTTGCATTCGCACTCTGTGTCTTCTTTACGACCGGGACACTGGCACATGCAGAATTTACCGTTTGCAATCAGTCTTTTGATGTTCTGAATGTTGCAATCGGCCAATTGCACCATGACAGGTTTCGAACCCTTGGCTGGTGGAAAATAGGCCCGAACCAATGTGCAAACGTTATTCGCAAACCGCTGGTGTCAAGATATATCTACGTTTACGCTAAAGATGTGTTTGGAAAGACGGTTCTAAATGGTAGCGTACCTATGTGTATTGCTCCTAATCGGTTCACCATCACTGATGAAACAGATTGCTTGGTTCGAGGTTATCTAGAAGTACCATTCATCGAGGTTGACACCCAACAAACCAATCGCTGGACAATGTTTATTACCGAACGAGTGCAGTAGAAGGTTGCCGGAATACTTTGGAATATACGAAACTCTGCGTATGGGGTTTAGTCCATGGGGGCATTACCCCGTGACCAGTTGATCGCGCGCAAATTCCATTGCCCAAACCTCGTTGGTTCGCGTTGCCTCTGTTCTGTCATCATGCCGCTTCGCCTTCACGCATCGCTTCGATGTCTTGTTGTGCAGGTCACTGGGGCAATGGCCGCTTGTTGGTCTACGTTACTCCCTTCCAAAAATGGTAGGGTGACCCTGGCTTGCGTCTGTTTACGTGACCGACTAGAAGCAGCGGGAAACTGGATCAAGGATCGGGCCATGGGTTTTAAGATGGGTATCGTCGGGTTGCCGAATGTCGGCAAGTCAACATTGTTCAACGCACTAACGAAAACGGCCGCCGCGCAGGCTGCAAATTTTCCGTTCTGCACGATTGAACCCAATGTCGGCGAAGTGGCTGTGCCCGACGCGCGGCTGGACAAGCTGGCGGAAATTGCCGGCTCAAAACAGATCCTGCCCACCCGCATGACGTTCGTTGATATCGCCGGTCTGGTCAAAGGTGCGTCCAAGGGCGAAGGGCTGGGCAACCAGTTTCTGGCCACCATCCGCGAGGTGGACGCGATTGCCCATGTGCTGCGCTGCTTTGAGGACGGCGATGTCACCCACGTTGAAGGACGTGTTGATCCGGTGGCCGATGCTGAAACCATCGAAACCGAACTGATGCTGGCCGATATGGAATCGATCGAAAAGCGTCTGCAGGGGCTGGTGCGCAAGGTGCGTGGCGGCGACAAGGACGCGGTGCAGCAGGAACGCCTGCTAAAGGACGCGCTGGCAATGCTGGAAAGCGGCAAACCCGCCCGTCTGGTCGAGGTGGACGAAGAAGACGCCAAAGCATGGAAAATGCTGCAACTGCTGACCACCAAGCCGATCCTTTATGTTTGCAACGTCGAAGAAGATGCCTCGGCCAACGGCAATGCTCATTCCACCGCCGTTGCCGAAATGGCCGCGGCCGAGGGCAACGCGCATGTGATCATTTCCGCCGCGATTGAAGAAGAGATCAGTCAGCTGGAACCGGAAGAAGCCGATATGTTCCTGTCCGAAATGGGGCTGCAAGAACCAGGTCTGGATCGTCTGATCCGCGCCGGTTACGAATTGCTGCATCTGGAAACCTATTTCACGGTCGGCCCCAAAGAGGCGCGTGCATGGACCATCAAACAGGGCACCCTTGCCCCGCAGGCCGCAGGCGTGATCCACGGCGATTTTGAACGCGGTTTTATCCGCGCCGAAACCATCGCCTATGACGACTTTGTCACCCTTGGCGGTGAAGGCGGCGCCAAAGAGGCTGGCAAGATGCGGATCGAGGGTAAATCCTACGAAGTGCAGGACGGCGACGTGATGCACTTCCTTTTCAACACATAAGCTACTTTTCCCTCTTGCCCCCGCCGCCCCTCGCGGCTAAACCCGTCGGCGGAGCTGTGGCCGAGTGGTCGAAGGCGCTCCCCTGCTAAGGGAGTAGGCGAGGAATCGTCTCGAGGGTTCGAATCCCTTCGGCTCCGCCAGATTTCCTCATTGTGAAATCGGCTTTTTTATAAACATAACAAACACTTAACCCAGAGCACCACTCTGGAGGTCCGCTATTGTGACTTGATTTGCTACACATTTTGCCGCACAAATTGCGACACGGGGCAAAATCGGGAATCTTGCTATGACTATTATGAAACGCGGTAACACCTTCCACCTGCGAAAGCGGGTTCCGAAGCGTTATCAGCCTGTTGAAGATCGCAAGAGTGTCTGGATTAGCCTGCACACCGATTCCGAATCTATTGCCAAACAGAAAGCCCCTATCGCGTGGCAACATCTGGTAGAGGCGTGGGAAGCCCGGCTGGCAGGTGATACAGCAGACGCGGAACGGCGCTTTGACGCGGCTAAGGAATTGGCTGCGGTACGGGGTTTCCGATACCTTCCGGCGGCCCGCGTGGCCGATCTGCCCCGCGAAGAACTTCTGACCCGTATTGAGGCCGCCAAAGGGCGCGACGGTGAACCGGACGCGCGCGAGGCGACGGCGGTGCTGGGCGGCGTAACGGAGCCGCAAATCACGGTGACGCGCGCGCTGGACATTTACTGGGGGTTGGCCGCTGACAAGACAATCGGCAAGAGCGAAGACCAGCTTCGACGCTGGAAAAATCCGCGCATTAAGGCTGTTCGCAATTTTGTTAAAGTCGTTGGAGATAGACCTCTGCCCGACATCACGGGCGACGATATGCTGGATTTCCGGGGCTGGTGGCTTGAAAAGCTGGAGTCTGACGGCCTGACGCCGAACAGCGCAAACAAGGACCTGATTCACCTTGGGGACGTGCTGAAGAAGGTGAACAAGATGAAGCGTCTCGGGCTGGTCCTGCCCCTCTCCGATCTGTCCTTCAAGGAAGGGGAAGCGCGCCAGCGCCCGCCGTTCTCCGAAAGCTGGATCAGGGATCACCTGTTGAAGCCCGGCGCGCTGGACGGATTGAACAAGGACGCACGGTGCATCCTCTTGGCGATGGTCAACACGGGCGCACGGCCCAGCGAATTGGCGTCCCTGACGGGCGCGCAAATCCATCTCGACGCCGAAGTTCCCCATATCTCCATTGAACCAGTTGACAGGCAGTTGAAGACCCGCAACGCCCGCCGGGTCATTCCGCTGGTTGGGGCGTCGCTGGACGCCTTCAAATCCTGCCCCAAGGGTTTCCCCAAGTACCGCACCACGTCCGCCAGCTTGTCCGCGACAGTGAACAAGTTCCTTCGAGCCAATGGCCTCATGGAGACGCCGGGACATTCTCTTTATGGGTTGCGACATAGCTTTGAAGACCGACTCTTGGCTGCGGGCATAGATGAACGGATAAGGCGCGACCTGTTCGGCCACGCCCTTAATCGAGAGCGTTACGGTAAAGGGGCTTCGCTGCCCCACGTTCGGGACCTGATTCAGCGTGTGGCGCTTTGAGCCGTGATAGCGCGGGCGCGGGCCACCACGTCATTGGCCAGTAGGGATTCCTCTTGCGCGATTTCGGCCTCTAAACGGCTGAAGATCGGCGCATAGACGGCATCGGCCACCACCAGCTTAGCAACGGTTTCAAGGGCCGCCCGAAGGCGCTCCAAATCCGTTTGCATGATGGTGGCCGTCCGCATTGCATCACCTCTAGAACGTGCCGTTCAGGCGGATGTTAACGGTGCCACTGGGATTCCCTGCCACAGTCGCGGCCACACCGATTTTGGTATTGCCGCTGGCCGTGGTCGTGACCAGCTTGGCGGTGTCATCCCAATAGGCGAAATCGTCGCGACAACATTGCCCACTGTGCTTATCATCACATTTTCATAGCTGCCT